>CADBNF010000081.1 GCA_902796005.1 uncultured Lachnospiraceae bacterium
ATTGAATACGCTCAAGTTGCTGCCGTCCAGGTCTGCATAATAGTAAAAGCCCTGCCCCATGGCGGAAACATACTGGTATCTTTCCAGCATCTGCGTGGCAAAATTCAGCTGAAGGTATTCCACGGTACGGTTGCCTTCCGTATCACAGATGGTGAATTTTACCGTTTCCTCACCCGGGTCCACTTCCACCACAAGGCCCCCGCCGGCAACCGGCGTCCCGGAAGTGACTACCGCTGTATAGATGCCGTTCTCTTCCGTAAAATTATCCTTCCAGGAAACCGCATCCTGCTCTGACACTTCCGAGACCGTCTCTGACACGGCCTCTGACGTCTGCGCCGCGCTTTCGGCAGCCACAGCAGACTTCTGTTCCTGTTTCGGTGCCCCGGAAGCACTGTTTCCGCAGGCGGATAATGAAGCGGCCAGTGCCAGCGCCAGCAGCACTGCTGCCAGAGTATCCGTTCTCTTTTTCATGATCTCTTCCCCTCCATAAATCCTTTTGTTTTCTTCTGTATTTCTTCTCCGTTCAAAAACGGTAAAGATGCATATTCCGCGCCGAGGGCATCCGCGGTCTCCCGGGCGAAGCCCATTGACACATAGGGATTCTCGGTATCCAGCACCAGACAATGCACGCCGGAACGGGCAATTGCCGCGGCTGCCTCCAGCGCCGCTTCCTTCGCATCCCGGCCCCGTGCGGCTGCATTGGCCCTGCCGTCGGTCAGAAGCACCAGATACTGCAGCACCTCCTTCTGCTTCAGCCGCTCCTCGGTGAGAAGTCTTCCCGCTGTCAGCAGTCCCTCCGCCAGAGGCGTTTTTCCGCCAACCGGAAGCCGCGCCAGCTTTCTTCTTGCCAGGTCAAGACTTCTGGTAGGATACAGCAGCACGGAAGCCTCTTTTCCCTTAAAGCAGACTATGCCGGCCTTGTCCCTGTTCTGGTAGGCATCTTTAAGCAGACCCAGTACAGCACTTTTGACGGCCCGCATCCGCTTTTTCGCGCCCATGGAGCCGCTGGCATCCACAACAAAAAGGATGGTTGCGCCTGTGCGGCCCTCTTTCACCTGGCGCCGGAAATCCTCCGGTTTTACCGAAAGAGCAAGGCCTTCCGGTTTTATTCTGCCCTTCTGCCTTATGGCTGCGGTCTTCAATGTATCCGCAAGGGCCAGTTCTCCCTCCGGCATCTGCTGGCTTCGCACCATATGCCCGTGCTTCATTTCCGCGGCAGTACGGTTTCTTTTGCCCGGCGCTGTATATTTACGTCGGCAGGCCTTCATGCCCGGAAGCTTAAGATCCGCCGCTTCCGGCATTTTCTCTTCCTCTTCCGGATTTTCAGGCGCTTCCTGCCCGGCATTTTCTCCGGTTTCCGACGGTGGTGCATACGGGTCATCCGGCATTTCTTCCGGCGTATTCTCCCGCGTGTTTTCAGGCTCCGTATCCCCACCGGGCGGTACCTTCTCCGGATTCTCCGGCTGTTCAACCTCTTCCGGCAACGGTTTGCCCATCCTGTGGGGAAGGACATAGCCGGCGGCTTCTTTGACCTGCTCTCTTCCGGCCTGTACGGCCCCATCCAGCGCTGCAAGACTACGGGCCGTCTCGATAATGAGGATTTCCGCCCGGTTGCCCTCACACCCCGCCGTCTTGACGATGTCCGCCGCCAGCGTCAGCATTTCCTCCGGCACGAAAACCTCCGGCAAACTCTCCTGCGCAGCCTTAATCCGTTTTTGCAGTTCCTTTGTCTGCCTTTCCGCTTTCTCCAGAAATACCGGTTCCCGGTTCTCCCAGGCCATCCTGTTTTCCAGAATCCGGATTCTGGCTTCCGGCTTTCTTTCCGCCTTCATGGATACACAAAGTCCGAACCGGGAAAGAAGCCCGCCGGAAAGCAGTCCTTCCTTCGGGTTCATCATCCCTATGAAAACCGGCATTTCCTCCCCGGAAAAGGAACTGTCCCGGGCCTGGGTTAAAAAGGCCGTAATACTGTCACGGAAAAGATTGATATCGTCGAGAACCACAACTGTTCCCGGTGATGTATCCATCAGCCCTTTCTGCAGCTGTACCCTGCCTTTCATCAGTTCCCGGATATCCAGTGTCCCTGTCAGATTATCCTCAGACACCCCCAGCGGAATGAAAGAAAACCTTCGTTCGGGAAACAGTGCTTCAAGGCTGTTTACGAGCACACTTTTTCCACAACCGGTCTCCCCGGTCAGAAGGCAGCCGGACACACCGGGATTGATGAGAGCGGCAAGCAGCGCTCTTTTTGCCTTCTCCTGTCCCACAAAGGCAGCAAAAGGATACTCCCGCATCATGCGCGGACCTCAAACTGCCCGATAATCCCGTCTACTTCAGAGAAATCAACGCCCATCTCTTCAAAGGGATTCCTCCTCATCCTGTGGGGCAGCGCCAGCCGTGAGACGGTACGGATATCCCCGAAGGTTACCGCGCGTCTTCCCTCAAGAGCTGCATTTGCCGCGGCGGCTTTGAGCATGGTGATGTCTGCCCGGTGACCATCCACCTCCAGTGCGATGGATATCCGGGCGATAAGCGCCAGAATCTCCTCTGTCCAGACCACCTCAGGAAGGCGAATCTGCGCCTCAAGGATCTTTTTTCCCAGGGTCTCGTCTTCAGCCTGCCATTTCCTGCAGTACTGTTCCGGGTCTGCCTCAAATTCCAGACGCCGTTTCATGATTTCCACCCGTTTTTCCGGGTCTCTTTCCCCTTTGACCTCTACCAGGAGGCCGAAACGGTCCAGCAGCTGGGGACGCAGTTCCCCTTCCTCCGGATTCATGGTCCCCACCAGGACGAAAGCGGAGGGATGTGTGTAGGAAATGCTTTCCCGCTCAATCCGGTTGACACCCATGGCCGCCGCGTCCAGCAGCACGTCCACGATGTGGTCTTCCAGCAGGTTGACTTCATCCACGTAGAGAATATTCCGGTTCGCTTCCGCCAGGATTCCCGGCGCAAATGCCGCCTCCCCGGCTTTTATCATTTCTTCAATATCTATGGAGCCCACCACCCGGTCCGTCGTGGCCGAAACCGGCAGATTGACCACCTTCATCCGGCCTTCCCGGATTTCATCTTTCTTCGGAACACCTTTTTTTCTGCATTCCTCACACCAGGTTTCCGGCCGGTCGGGATCACAGTGAAAGAGGCAGTTTCGCTCCTTTCGGGGCGGCATCACCTGCTCCAGTGCCCGCACGGCCGTGGATTTCGCCGTCCCCTTTTCCCCGCGGATGAGCACGCCGCCTATCCGGGGATTGACCATATTTAAAAGCAGAGCCCTTTTCATCTCCTCCTGCCCCACCAGGGCAGAGAAGGGAAATATCCGTTTTTCCTTCAACTTTCCTCCTCCAGAGCATCCTCCAGCTCCATATAAATCTTCCGGATAAGTTCAATCTGTTCCGCGGAGGCTTCCCAGTATTTCCGGTTGTAATACTCCAGCATCTGTTCCAGGATTGTCCGGTAGGCGAAGGGATTGTTCTTTTTCATTTTTTCCCTGACCGCCTCATCCTCCACGTAGGTTTTATGCAGATCGTCGTACATCCAGTTGTCCACCGCGCCGGTGGTTGCCGCAAGGCCCATGATATTCTCAAACCGTTCCGCGATTTTCTGTGCGCCGTGGTAATCATGGGCCAGAAGGGCATTTCGCCACTTCGGATTCAGGATTCTTCTGCGCAGACCGTTCTGTATGGCCTCGTTAGCCGTGCCGGTCACCACATCCTGCCCGGTGGTATCGGTCACGTACATGGCAGCCTTCCTGCCCTTCACCATTTCCACGGATTTGGACAGGCCGCCGAAAAATTCGTAATAATGATCCAGATCGGTCAGCTCGTATTCCTGGTTGTCCCGGATCTGGGAAACGATATCCACGGTTTCCAGATTTCTTTCGTAAAGTCCTTCCACATTCTTACCGTGCAGATTCCGGTTGTAGACATGCCGCAAAGATGACAGGAACTGACTGCCCAGATTCTCCTCCGTCTCCCAGGTTTTGCCTTCTATAATTCCCGTAAGTCCGGTACCGTACTGTCCTTCCTCCGGTCCGAAGATCCTGGCAAGAGACAATTCCTTCGCCTCTTCCTCCTCAAAGCCCTGACCGATAAGGTATGCATACAGTTTTTTTGTATGGGCCTTGATGAAATTAAGCCCATCCGGCTCGTCCAGACCCGAAAGCCGGTCCAGAAGGTCCGTCATTTCATCAATAAGCGTCGGAAACATATCCCGGAAAAAGCCGCAGATATTCACAGTCACGTCGATTCTCGGCCGTCCCAGCTCTTCCAAAGGGATAATCTCGTAATTCTTGGCTCCCATACGGCCCCGGACACAGCGGACGCCCCAGTAGGAAAGAATCTGTGCAAATGTTTCTCCCTGGGTTCTGGAGGTTTCAAGCCCCCAGAGTATAACCGCGCAGGATTCGGGAAACCTGTTTTCGGCTTCCCGGAACCTTGCCAGCGTGCCCTCCGCGATTCTTTTTCCCCGAACAAGGGCCACGGGCGAGGGAACCAGCCTCTGGTCAAACTGGTAAAGATTTCTTCCCGAGGGAAGAACGTCAAAGGAACGGTAAATATCCCCGCCAAGGCCGGGCGTGATATAGCCGCCGCTTAACGCATGCAGCAGGCTTTCCATCTCGCAGGCCTTTGACGCATTATCCGCCAGCATCTGCCGGTTATCGGTCTCACAACGGGCAGCATAGGCCGCCGCCTCCTCTTTTGAATATGCCGTGCCGAAGACGTGCAGCCCCTCCGGAATCAGGCTGTGCTTCATCCTGTACAGAACGGTCTCCCGCTCAGCATTGGTCTGCGGAAGGTTCAGGCTTTCAGCCAGA
>CADBNF010000082.1 GCA_902796005.1 uncultured Lachnospiraceae bacterium
ATTGCCGAAGCTGTCATATTCGCGTTCGACAGACTGCCTCATTTCGCCGTCTGCGTCATACTCGCGTTTTGCGCTTTCCAGCCACTGACCCTCCGGGGCGGAGCTTTCCGAAGTCTCCGCTTCCCGAGAGCTTTCCGAAGTCTCCGCTTCCCGAGAGCTTTCCGAAGTCTCCGCTTCCCGGGATTTCTCCGTGCTTCCCTGTATCCGGGCGGTTCTTACACTGTCTTCCTTTACCGCGCCGTTTACGCCGCAGGCCGTCATGGCCGGAAGCAGCAGGCAGGCCGCAAGGGTTATTATCCATTTCTTCATTTTTATTTCCTCCTTTTTACGAAAACAGCCTTTCCGGCTTTGGAATCTTCATCTCCTGTTTCTGCGGTTATCCTAACACAGCGGTTTTGCAGATTTGTTTTCGCAAAGCTTCTGCCGTTTTATTTTTTGGTGGAGTTTTTGTCCCGGATGCTCATAACAAAACCTCCTGTTGCTGTTTTATTATACAATAACCGCCGGGATTTGAAAATTTGTTTTCGGGAAAACGCTGCCCGCCCCGGTCTTCCGATTGTATTTTTCCCTGCCTTCCGCTATAATGCCGTTAAAGAAAAGGATCGGGAGAAAAGCCATGCTTACACTGGAAAAATTCGAAGAAGCCGCCGAAATCGTGCAGAAGGTCACTGCGGACACCAAACTGGTCTACAGCGAATATTTCAGCGCCCAGACCGGCAGCAAAGTCTATTTCAAGCCTGAAAACATGCAGGCAACAGGTGCCTACAAGATCCGCGGCGCCTACTATAAAATCAGCACCTTAAGTGAAGAGGAACGAAAAAAAGGCCTGATCACCGCTTCCGCCGGCAATCACGCCCAGGGTGTGGCCTACGCGGCCAGGGCCTATGGTGTACCTGCTGTCATTGTCATGCCCACCACTACGCCGCTTATCAAGGTGGAAAGGACCCGGGCCTACGGCGCCGAAGTCATCCTCTACGGGGACGTCTACGACGATGCCTGCGAAAAGGCGCTGGAGCTGGCCGAGGCCAAGGGCTACACCTTCATCCACCCCTTTGACGATCTGACCGTGGCCACCGGCCAGGGCACCATCGCCATGGAAATCGTAAAGGAGCTGCCCCTGGTGGACTACATCCTCGTCCCGGTGGGCGGCGGCGGTCTGGCCACGGGCATTTCCACCCTGACCAAGCTGCTGAACCCGAAAATCAGGGTTATCGGCGTGGAGCCTGCCGGCGCGGCCTGCCTGAAGGCCTCCCTGGAAAAGGGTGAGGTCACCGGCCTTTCCTCGGTCAATACGATTGCCGACGGTACCGCAGTCAAGCGTCCCGGGGACCTGATCTTCCCCTATCTGCAGAAAAACCTGGACGGCATCATCACCGTGGAGGATGACGAGCTGGTGGTGGCCTTCCTGGATATGGTGGAAAACCACAAGATGATCGTGGAAAATTCCGGCCTTCTGACGGTGGCCGCCTTAAAGCATCTGGAGGCAGCAGGGAAAAAGGTGGTTTCCGTGCTCTCCGGCGGCAACATGGACGTGATCACCATGTCCTCCGTGGTGCAGAACGGCCTGATTGCCAGGGACAGAATCTTCACCGTCTCCGTCCTGCTGCCGGACCGTCCCGGCGAGCTGGTGCGGGTATCCACGGTTATTGCAGAGCTCAAGGGCAACGTCATCAAGCTGGAGCACAACCAGTTTTACTCCACCAACCGCAATGCCGCGGTGGAGCTTAGGATCACCATGGAGGCCTTCGGCACCGAGCACAAGAACCAGATCATCGATACCCTGACCGAAAAAGGCTTTTCCCCGAAGCTTATCAGGGCGCAGCTGTAAGGCCGATGAGGGCCGCGCCGATAGCGCCGCACAGCTGAGAGTATTCCGAAACCCTGACCGGACAGCCCAGCTTTTCCTCCAGGCAGCTGACCACGCCGGAATTTTTCGAGACGCCGCCCGTCATGACGTAGGCCGGCTCTCCCTTTCCCCGGCGGATAAGGCTTACGGTCTTTTCCGCCACCGAAACATTCAGCCCGTGAATGATGTCCGCAATATCCGTATTCTGCGCCACAAGGCTTACCACTTCCGATTCTGCGAAGACGGTGCACATATTGGATATGCGGACTTCGTTTTTCCAGGCCTTTCCCCGGCTGCTCATCTCCTCCAGAGAAATCATAAGGGCCCGGGCCTGCATCTCCAGGAAACGCCCGGTGCCGGCGGCGCATTTGTCGTTCATGATGAAGTTCAGTACATTTCCCTCATCATCGATCCGGATGATCTTGGAATCCTGGCCGCCGATGTCTATGATGGTCTTCACGTCGCCGAAGAGATACCGGGCGCCCTTTGCATGGCAGGTAATCTCCGTCACCGACGGAAAGCCCAGGGCGTCCCGGCCGTAGCCGGTGGAAATGATGACGTCCAGGTCTTCCCGCGTCAGACCCGCAGCCTTAAGGGCCTCCTGCAGGGCATTTTCCGCCCCGGAGGCCGCCGACATGCCCGTGGGCACGATGGCGCTGCCGACGATATGCCGGTTTCTGTCCAGGATCACCACGTCCGTGCTGGTGGAGCCGGAGTCAACGCCCGCGGCGTACCGGATTTCCTCTTTCTTCATTTCCGTCCCGGCAGTGCCGGGCTTTTCTTTTCTCTTCAATGCCCGCATGGTTTCCGCAAAAGCCTCGATTCTCGTTTTCAGCTGCCCCGAGGACTGGGGCGTCGTGTCCGTCTCTATCTTCAGGAGGGGAACCTGCACCCGGTTCCGCAGCCCGGTGTATTCAAAGCTGTAATAATCACAGAACTTTATCGTATGGTAAACAATGCCCTTCAAGCCGGGATTTTCCGTCATTTTTTCCCGCTCCCGGACGTTCAGCATCCGCATGCAGGGGGAAAGGCCGGAAAGGAGCAGGCCGGCATACCGGTAAAAGAAAGCCTCCTCCGATTCCCCGGCCGCGGCCTCCGTCTCCGCCGGTGAAAACGTCCGGTTGCCCGAGCAGGTATCGTCCCGGACGGCAAGCTCCGGGCAGGCCCGGCGTATCTGTTCCCGCAGCATCGACCCGCCGTGGGCGCCGGTGAGGCTGATGTATTCGTCTTCCTCCGCTTCGGCAGGACGCATCGCTGCCCTGCTGGCCGCCTCTGCCCGGGCAGTGGAAAAGCTTTTCCCGGAAAATGCCCGAAAGGCTTTCTCCAGCTTCTGCAGCTCCCTGGCAAACATGCGGATTTCCGCCTCTCCTCTTTTGTGGGGCAGGGGCAGGAAATACAGGAAATCAAGCCCCATATTCTGCAGGGTATCGAAGGTTTTGCGCATGGCGTCGCAGCAGTCCGTGAGAATGAGGCACCGGATTTTTTTCCGGTTCACCTCCTCTATCACGGCCTTGGCAAAGCCGCACAGGTTCGGATGGGCACAGCTGTCCGCGCAGGAAAAGGAGACCGGATTCGGGTCCAGTCTTTCCACTTTCTCGCCAAAGCCGGCGAAAAGCTCCTCCGGCGCATATTTACAGGTGGTATAGATCATTTCCGCATCTCCAGCATCTCCAGGAAGGCCTTCATCCTGGTCATTATCTGTCCGTCGGGACTGTTTCTCCGGTCAACGCCGTCGCCGTTGATGACCAGCAGGGGAATCCCCGCCCGGTCAAAGGCTTCCTGCATCAGTACCGCCGCCCCGCAGGTTTCCTTGCAGCCCCAGTGGCAGAAAAGCACGGCGCCGTCCGCGCCGGAGGCCTCCGCCATCTCCACAGCCCGGTCCGTCCGCCTTTTTACCGGCCCGTTGTAGGTATCGTAAACCACCCGGGCCGCCATGAACCGGTAGGGATCCGTTTCCGCAAAGCCGTTCAGGGCGTCGTAGCTCATCTCCGTCAGGATGATCCGCGGATCCTGCCCGTAGTTGAACAGGTCCTTTAAGGGCTTCTGGTAGAAGGGGTTGGTGTGCAGCCAGAGGATTTTCCGACCCGCAGCCGGCGCGGCCATTTGATAATCCTTTTCCAGAAGCCCGGCGTAATGCAGGGTTTCCGGCAATCCTAAGGCATTGTGGGTCAGCAGGGCCTCGTACAGCTCCGCCGTAAGCTCCGAGGGGACAAATCTTTCCCTTCGTAAGGGGAGGAGGCCCTCCAGGATCTGCATCGTCCTCCTGGAATTGTCCACGGCTTCATGAAGCTTTTCTTCGGAAAGCCTTCGGCCGGTTACCTTTTCAAGCCACTTTCCCGCTTCCCGAAGCTGGTCCTCCACATAGTCCACCGCCTCTTCGGACGGCCGGAAGGGAATATCGATGTAAAACTGGGGGACGTCAAAGATCTCCGCAGCTTTTCTGAAGGTCAGATTGTTTGCGTCACAGGCCAGGGATGTGTTGACGATGGCCGCGGGCCGGGGCATCACCCCGGAGAGCACGCCGCCGATGACCACCTTGTGGTAGGAGCAGTAGGTCTCCGCAATGCCGGCATTTTCCGCCGCCTCGATAAAGCCGTGCTCCGCCCCCGCGCCGTTCGCATAGGTGGAATACTGCTCCGCGCACATGGGCGGCAGGTCCATGGCGTAGAACAGCTCGCAGGGGGTGAAAAGGCTGGTCAGCACATAGGCGCCGGGATTGGACAGGGGCTTTACCATACAGTCCATGCACACCGTGGCCAGGTACTGCTTGGAAGGCGGCAGAAGCTTATTCGGGAAATGCTTCTGCTTCCAGCCGAAGGCCTTATAGGCGGTACGCAGCACCTTTGCCGCCGTATCCGGCTTTGAGGCCGTCAGCCTGTCCATCGCTCTTCCGAATTTTTCCACAATTCCGCCCATTGTTCTCATCCTTTTATGTAAACTTCCCGGCTGAAGCCGGTACGTCTGTGTATTTTACCCTGTATCCGGCCGGAAGTCAAAGAACTTTCGCCTATTGCGCCGGAAGCGGAGACATAACCCTGCCGCCGCAGCGTTTTTTCTCATTGAATCCCCCGGCCTGTCCGCGGTATAATAAACGCGGAATACAAAAGCCAACCATTTACCAGGCATAAAAGATAAGGAAAACGACCATGAACGAAAAAAACAATCCGGCGCCTCCCTTCCCCCGCAAACCGGCCCGGGGAGATGCCTATATCCGCGAGCATATCAAAGAACGCAATAACCGCTACCGCCCGAAATACCATGCGGCGGTACCCTTCGGCTGGGCCAACGACCCCAACGGCTGCTGCTATTTCCACGGCCGGGTGCACCTGTTCTACCAGCATAACCCCTATGCCCCCCACTGGGATCTGATGCATTGGGGACATATGGTTTCGGAGAATTTCCTCACCTGGAAGGAGCTGCCCATTGCCCTGGGACCGGACCAGGCCTACGAAAACGGCGGCGGCTGTTTTTCCGGCACCGCCATTGAAAAGGAAGGGCTGCTGTGCCTGATGTACACCGGTACCTCGAAGGATTTCCAGCAGCAGTGCCTGGCCGTCTCCGGCGACGGCGTGAATTTCACCAAGCATCCGGAAAATCCGGTGATCCCCCATACCCTGGTGCCGGATGCCTTCTCCGACAAGGATATCCGGGACCCGAAGGTTTTCACCGCAGGCGGAAAATATTACTGCCTGGCAGGCACGAAAACCGCGGAAACGGGCAGGGGCAACATCCTGCTCTTCCGCTCCGACAGCCTGACCGCCTGGGAGCCGGTGGGGCCCCTCTTCGATACCGACAATCCGAAGGCTTCAAACTATTTCTCTCTGGACGGCGTCTGCGAGTGTCCGGACTATTCGGTGATCGACGGGGAGGAAATCCTCATCTTCAGCCCGGAGAACATGGTGCCCGAGGGGGATTCCTTCCAGAACGTCCACTGCTCCGTATGGATGCGGGGAAAGCTGGACCTGGAAACGGGAAGATTTGACTATACGGACATGAAGGAGCTGGACGGCGGCTTTGATTTCTACGCCCCCCAGACCTTTAAGCTGCCCGACGGCAGAAGCATCCTCCTGGGCTGGAAGGAAATGTGGGGCAGGAATTTCCCCACGGAGGCCGACAGCTGGGTGGGAAGCTTTACCCTGCCCAGGGAGCTTTCGATGAAAAACGGAAAGCTTCTCCAGCAGCCGGTCCGGGAAATCCGGAAATACCGGAAGGGCCGGGTGAAGCTGGACGAAACGGTTCTCCCCGAGGGAAAGGACGTAAGCTTTCCGGACTTCTGCGGCACCTCCTGCGAGCTGGTGCTTAAAATCGCCGCGGGCGCCGCAAAGAAAACCGGCGTAAAGCTGTTCTGCGGCACAGACCACGAAACCGTCCTTTGTTATGACCGGGAATCGGGCATCCTAAGCCTCGACCGGTCCGCCTCCGGCATTCCTCTTTCCGATGACCGGGGTCCCTCCGTCCTCAGGCGGGTAAAAATCGGACACAGGAAAAACCTCACCCTGCATATTTTCCTGGACGTCTCCTGCCTGGAGGTCTTCGTCGGCGAGGGCGAACAGGTGCTCACCGCCAATGTTTATCCGGACCCGGCGGATACCGGAATCAGATTCTTTGCCGAGGGCGGCGAAGCCCGGCTTGTGACCGGGACGCTTTACGGCATCCGGGTGTAACCTTTGTTTTATCGACAAAATGCCCCCGGCAGCGGAACATCCGCCTGCCGGGGGCTTGCCTCTTTCTCTTCTTTTTGCCGGAATTACTTATAATCCTTCAGGCCCAGGCCGAGGCTTCCCACGGCATGGGTAATGTAGTCGAACATCTC
>CADBNF010000083.1 GCA_902796005.1 uncultured Lachnospiraceae bacterium
CACGGCAGGGTGGGTAAAGGGACTCGAACCCTTGGCCTCCAGAGCCACAATCTGGCGCGCTAGCCAACTGCGCCATACCCACCATAATTTTCGGTAGAAAGTGCTTCGCACTTTCTTTTAACCGTTCGCCACTAGGGCACCCCTGGACCCCTTCCCGCTAAAGCGGGCCCGCTTCCAGGGGTAAAGCGTGCTTGGAGGGATTCGAACCCCCGACCCACGGCTTAGAAGGCCGTTGCTCTATCCAACTGAGCTACAAACACAATAAAGATATAAAAGCAGGTGATGGGAATCGAACCCACGTGTCCAGCTTGGAAGGCTGGTGTTCTACCATTGAACTACACCTGCATATTAACAATAATCGGCGGAAAGTACTTCGTACTTTCTCTGACGCTGGTCATCAGGACTCCTCCCGGCTTCGCCGGGCCCCTCCTCATGACAAACGCCGCTTAGGCACCCTCGGATTCCTTCCCGCTTCGCGGGCCCCTTCCCAGGGTAAAAATCGGGGTGACAGGATTCGAACCTGCGGCCTCCTGGTCCCAAACCAGGCACTCTAGCCAAACTGAGCCACACCCCGAAGCATTCCTGTTTCCCTGAAAAAACGCCCTCCGTTTCAAGGCGCACGACCATTCTATTATAAAGGAAATTAATTGTCAAGGATTTTCTTTCCCGGCCGGCGCAGATTTTCCCCGCCGGCCGGGCGTTTTGAACTTACTCCTTTTCCCAGGCTTCCCTGTAGGATCGGCCCAGGGCATCCGCTGCCAGAATGGCTGCCTTGATCTCCGGAACACCTGCCTTCTTCGGCAGGTAGTGTAACGACGGGTCATCATTTGCGATACCCGCTGCCAGTTCCAGCTGCTCCTCCGTAATGTCGAAGATGCCCAGATCCGCCAGGCAGACCGGAAGATCCACGTCATGCAGGAATTCCAGCGTATCATCGATCAGCTCTTCGTCGTCGTTGTTCAGGATCATCTGCACCAGAAGGCCGAAGGCCACATATTCGCCGTGCATATTGTCCCGCACCGTCGGCACGGCGGAGATACCCACGTTGATGGGGTGGGCGCCGCAGACGCCGCCGCTTTCAAAGCCGATGCCGGAAAGAAGAATATTCGCCTCGATAACATTTTCCACAGCCCTGGTGCAGACACCTCTTTCCACGGCAGAATAAGCCTTCCGACCGTCCGCCATCAGGGTTTCATAGCAGCGCTCGGCGATTGCCTGGGCAGCCAGGGACACCTGGGCACCGACAAAATTCGGAGAATCCGTCTCCACACAGGCCTTCATTTCAAAATAAGTGGCCAGGGCGTCGCCGATACCGGCGGACAGAAGCCGCACCGGAGCTTTTGCGATGATTTCCGAATCCACCAGTACCAGGTCCGGGTTCTTCTTCAATTTCAGCAGCACCTCCAAAGAGCCGTCCTCCCTGTACACCACGGACACCGCGGAGCAGGGTGCATCCGAGGCCGCATTGGTGGGGGCAATAATCACAGGCAGATCCGCATAATAAGCCACGGCCTTGGCCGTATCCAGCACCTTGCCGCCGCCCAGGCCGATGATCACGTCGCAGGCCTCATCCTCTGACAGTTCCTTTAACCGGTAGATTTCCGCCATGCAGCATTCGCCGCCGAAGGCCTCCCGGATAAATACACTGTCCGCCGCCGTTTTTTCATTTTCATCCAGAACACTCTTAAACCGCTCCAGGCCGCCGCTGCTTGTTATCACCAGGCAGCGATGTCCGAATTCCACAGAGTATTCTGCCAGGCGGGCGATGACGCCCTTTCCCTGAATATATTTTGCCGGAGACTGAAAAATCTTATCCATTTCTACCCTTTCCTTCCTCCTCAAGCCTCATGCAGGCTTATTCCACGTCAATTTTCTTAATCACCCGGGCCGGTACGCCCCCGACGATGGTATTTTCCGGGACATCCTTCGTCATCTCCTCACCCCTGCCGGCATTCAGGTATTCCAGTACGTCATCCACATACACCTTATCCTCAAAAATCATTTCCGTACTCCTCTCCTTTACACACTTAAAAGTATAATAACAGGTCTGTTCCGGCAAAACAAGCCCGCCCGGGGCAAAACACCCTCTGGACATTTTTCGGAAACAGGCGCATAATCAGTATCGAAATAAATTCACTATACAGGAGGCAGATGACATGTCATCGTTAACCATTTCACCGGAAGAAGAAAAACGCCTGAAGGGACTTGGTTTCATCAACAACAAAAATACCGATAATTTCTCCGCGCGGGTCATCACCGGCGGCGGCCGGCTGACCGCGGACCAGATGGACACCTTAAGCTCGGCGGCCAGGCAGTTCGGCGACGGCCATGTGGTCTTCACCACCCGCCTGTGCGCGGAAATCCCCGGAATTCCCTATGAAAAAATCGAAGCCTTTTCCGCCTATCTTGACGAACACGGCATGGCCACCGGCGGCACCGGCAATCTGGTGCGTCCCATCGTCTGCTGCAAGGCCACGACCTGCAAATACGGACTGCTGGACAGCTATGCCATCGCGGAGCAGCTTCACAGACGGTTTTACCTCGGTTATCACCAGGTACCCCTGCCCCACAAATTCAAAATCGCCGTGGGCGGCTGCCCGAACAGCTGCATCAAGCCGGATCTGAATGATTTGGGCATCATGGGCTGGCGCGGCGGCTTCAAGGTCTTCATCGGCGGCCGCTGGGGCAAAAAGCACAGCGAAGGCAGAGCCCTCTCCCGGATCATCCCCACGGAGGAAGAACTCTACGCCCTGGTGGAGAAAACCATACTGTATTATAAGGAAAACGGACAGCCCGGCGAACGCTTCTGCGAAACCATCGCGCGCATCGGCTTCGAAACGGTGGAGAAAGCCCTGCTTGGGGAAGCCTGACCGGTATTTGCGCATCGCAAAGGAAGGATATTAATATTATGTCAACCCGTAAATCCGTATTTATCACCGGTGCCTCAAGGGGTATCGGCCTCGGCGCCGCGGCTGCCTTTGCCCGGGACGGCTGGGAAATCTACGTAGCCGCCAGGAACAAAGACGGCGCCCTTGACCGGGCGAAGCTGGCCCTGCAGGACCAGTTTAGCGCTTCCGTGCACATCTATTCCGGAGACGTCTCCGACGAAGCCTTCGTCGAAGGAATTTTTTCCGATATCAAAGCGGCCGGCGGCCTGGACGTCCTCGTCAACAATGCCGGCGTGGATTACTACGGCCTGCTGCAGGACATGTCCCTGGACAAATGGAATGAAATCTTCCGCATCAACATCACGGCCATGTTCCTGACCTGCCGGGCAGCCATTCCGCTGTTTCTGCAGAAAGGCAGCGGATCCATCGTCAACGTTTCCTCCGTCTGGGGAACCCATGGTGCCTCCACGGAGGCCGCCTATTCGGCCACCAAAGGCGCGGTCAACGCCCTGACCTCCGCCCTCGCCCGGGAACTCGGGCCCTCCGGCATCCGGGTAAATGCCGCTGCCTTCGGCGCCATTGATACGGACATGAACGCCGTACTCTCCCCTGCGGACCGGAAAGCCCTGGAGGAGGAAATCCCCCTGGGCCGCTTCGGCACCCCGGAAGAATCCGGAAACCTCATCTACGACATCGCCGTCAACCATCCCTACCTCACCGGCCAGGTGATTACTTTGGACGGCGGGTGGATGTAAGTTTTCACAGAAAATTCACAATTTTTGTTAGCACTCACTCTTGACGAGTGCTAACAGGTGTGGTATAACATAATCGTCAGGAGGGAAAAGAAAAGAAACTCCTGAAAGATATTTTGAACACAACGCCCGGCAGACCGGTGCGCAGATTAATATTAGGAGGTACACGATTATGTTAATGCCCAGTGTTTTTGGTGAAAGATTATTTGATGACTTTTTCGACGGTATCCGTCCCGCAAGAGAACTTATGAAGATGCAGACCCCGGCAACCGGTATCATGAAAACCGATGTAAAGGAAACCGAAGGCGGTTATGAGCTGGAGATTGACCTGCCCGGCTACACCAAGGAAGATATCAAGGGAGAAATCAAGGACGGTTACCTGACCATCTCCGCTACCACTTCCAAGGAGAACAACGAGAAGGACGAGAAGTCCGGCAGATATATCCGCAGAGAACGTTACTACGGCAGCTGCTCCAGAAGCTTCTATGTGGGCGAAGACGTTACCCAGGAGGATATCAAGGCCAAATTCGAAAACGGTATCCTGAAGGTATGCATCCCCAAGAAGGAAGCCAAACCCCAGGTAGAAGAAAAGAAATTCATTGCCATCGAGGGTTAAATGCCAGTCCGGATGATATTCCGGAGCCTAAAAACAAGTTTACGTAAACAGACCCGGGAAAACATCATCCCTTAAATGATTTGACATAGATTCATTGTTTACCTTCCCAAAAGCGGCGGCCGCGCCAAACACGGCCGCCGCTTTACATTTTGTCCAAATCCAACGGCAGTTTCTTTTTGGAAATGCCCTGTCTTTGTACACTCTGCACTATTTTTCATCGATAATTTCCGTTCAACATTAGACAGGAGAAATCAGGCTTCCGTGTTATACTGTAAAAGGAGGATTTTTTCTTCAGGACATTTTTGTTTGCAGACGTTTTTTACCGCAAAAGGAGAAGACATTATGGCACTTGATACTTTATTTGATGTGAAAGAACTTACCCCGAAGGGGGAAATTCCCGGCATGTTCGGTCCGCCGACACCGATTTTTGATACCCCCATCACCCACAAGGAAAATACCTTACGGCTTTACCAGGGCAAGACCCCCATGTGGGCGCCCTTCGCCTTCGGCGATACCAATATGTTCATGGTCAGCTGCGACCCGGAAAACCAGGCCAGAAGTCCGAAGGGCGGCAAGGACGGCTACGGTATCGAATGGGTATTTGTGGAGCAGGCCGGCGGCGCCATGGTCAAACCCGGCAATCCGGTGATCGAGGACATCAACCACTGGGAGGACTATGTGACCGTTCCGGATCCGGACACCTGGGACTGGGAGGGCTGCTACAATGAAACCGCAAAGAACTTCCGGGATGACATGGCCACCTTTACCGCGGTTCCCGGCTGCCTCTTTGAGCGACTGATTGCCGGCATGGATTTCGGCAACGCTGCCCTGGCCCTTATCGATGACGATGAAAAGGAAGGCGTGCACCGCTTCTTCCGCACCGTTACGGAAGTCCATAAAAAGACCTACAGCAACCTGAAGAAATGGTTCAATCCGGACATCGTGAACTTCAACGATGACTGGGGTTCCCAGCGGGCCCAGTTCTTCTCCAACGATACCTACGAGGAGATGATCTTCCCCTACGTCAAGGAAATCGGCGACCACGTGCATTCCCTGGGCATGTACTGGGATCTCCACAGCTGTGGCTTCGTGGAGCCTCTGGTTCCCTTCATGATTAAGGAAGGCTTCAACAGCTGGGGCGGCCAGCCCTTGAACGACAAATGGAAACTGAAACAGATGTACGGCGATCAGTTCATCTTTACCGCCAACATCGAATGCCCGATGGAAGCCACTGACGAAGAAATGGACGCCGTCGTGGACAACTTCATCAAGACCATCGGCGCAGACAACCGCTGCCTCGTGGAGGCCAGAGGTCCGGCTGCATTAAGAGAAAAGCTCTACGTGGCTTCCCGCCAGAACTATGACCGCCTGCTGAAGGAAGGAAAGGTTATTTTCTGATACCGGTGGCGGAAGCGAAATATAAAATACCCCGGCAATGGATGGGGGCAGTAAATGAAGCAAAACGGCGTGATCGAATTTGCGCGTCAAGGAGGAGAAGAAAATGACCGATGTTCTTGCTTATACCAAATACGGAAAAATCCGCGGAGATTATTTCGAGGGTGTCTATCGCTTTCTGGGTGTCCGTTACGCAAAGCCGCCTGTAGGCCCGCTTCGTTTCATGCCGCCGGAGCCTCCCGAGGTCAGCGATGTGATCGTGGACGCGAAGCAGTATGCCCTGAAATGCTGGCAGACTGATACGCCCCGGATCGAGGTACCGGAGGTTGCCAATTCCAAATACAATATCAGCAACCAGAAAATCGTAACCGGAAATATGGAAATGGGAAAAGGACCCCAGTCCGAAGACTGCCTGGCCTTAAATATCTGGACGCCGGATCTGACGGAGGGCATGAACCTGCCCGTAATGGTCTGGTGCCACGGCGGCGGCAATGTGGCCGGCACGGCGGAGTGCCCGCACCAGGACGGCTTCAACATGGCAAAAAAGAACAATGTGGTCATGGTCAGCTTCAGCCACCGCCTGAATCTGTTCGGCTATATGGATCTGACCCATCTTGGCGTGGAGAAATACGCAAAAAGCCGCAACATCGGCAACCTGGATATGGTTGCAGCACTGCAGTGGGTGCATGACAACATCGCCTATTTCGGCGGCGATCCGGACAATGTAACCATTTTCGGCGAATCCGGCGGCGGCGGAAAGGTATGCCAGCTGATGGGCATGCCCTCGGCGAAGGGCCTTTTCCATAAGGCAATCTGCCAGAGCGGCGGCTTCCAGACCACGCCTGTGAAGGTTGGCCAGAGGGATACGGATGCGCTGCTGGCCCACTTGGGAATAACAAAGGACAATATTGATCTACTGGAAACCCTGCCGCCCGAGGCCTTCATCAAGGCTATGCGTGAAATCAACGCCACCCGCGAAAACGGCAATTACCTGAATTTCCCGGTAACCTTTGACGGGGATGTCATCAAATACGATCCCTTCGACGGTGCCGAGGGCAGCGAATTCTGCAAAGATATTCCCTTCATTATCTGCTACTGCCGCGAAGACATGGCCCTGCTGGCCCTGTTCAATCCGGAAATTTTCGAGCTGACCTACGAAACCCTGCCCGGCAAGCTGGCGGAATTCGGTTATTCGGAGGAAGAAGGGGCCGAGGTAATCTCCACCTATAAGGAAATACTGGACAATCCCTCCGCCGCTGACATTCTCATCGCTTTGATGAACGATACGCAGCAGCTGAAATTTGTGGAGGACGTCTCCCGGACCAAGGACGGCAGGGGCGGTGCGCCTTTCTATAACTGCATCTTCGCCTTCGACAGCCCTGACCCCGTACAGAAAGCATTCCACGGCACCGACGTGCCCTTCTTCTTTGACAATGCCTACCTGGCCCCCGGCATGTACACGGCGAAAACCAAGGCAGATGCCTTCAGAGTATCCGACACCTGCGGTTCTTCTTTCGCCGCATTTGCCCGCACCGGCAACCCCACCGGCAGGAATATGCCCGAATGGCTTCCCTATGATCAGAAAACCCGGTATACCCTGATGTTCATGCCCGAAAGCAAGCTCGTATCGAACTACCGGGAAAAGGGACGGGAGCTGGTATACAAATTAGCCGGGAAGAGACTTCCCGGCTTCGGCTGGCAGGAGGAAGAGTAATCCTTCCTCCCGCTGCGGCTGGCCGCTCCGGCGGTCAGCCCGCCAGCACGGTTCCATCCGCTAAAGTGATGGTATATCCGTTATAATTAATGGTTCCGGCATTGGTAAGACTGGTGATGGTGCAGTCACCGGTCAGGGTCCAGGTACAGCCCTTCTCGATGGTCACAACGGCATTGTTGTCCACCTCTGTACCACCCTCTTCATTGTCCACGATATTGATGGTGCCGGTAAAACTGCTGCCGTCGGTCAGGGAGAAGTCCAGGGTGGAGATGGTATCCACGAGGATATCTCCGCTCAGCTCCTGGTCGATGGCGGTAAATACCGCATTCGCGCCGTTCCTGCCGGCCGTGCCCCAGCCGTTGCTGGCGTCATTGCCCACAACTCTCAGCAGGATATTATCCGTATCCTGATTGTCCAGCTCCACATCTTCCAGGGTAATCACACAGTTGGTGTTGGTTACGTAAATCATGTCACCGTTCAGGGAGGTCAGTGTGCCGCCTTCCATGGAAAATTCACTCGTTCCCACGTCTGCATCTCCGGACATGGACTGGTAAATCATCACATTGTGCACGTTCACGTCGGAGCTGGCGCCCTTGGTGTCGCTCATATTTCCGGTGACGTCGCAGTCAATGAGGGTAATGGAGTTCTTTCCTTCGATGACCAGGGCTTCGGAATTGTTGGCCGTCAGGTCCGCGTCCTCCACCGTAATGTCTGCCGTGGAATAAATCGCGGGGGAATTGTAACCGTTGGAGGTATAGCTGCCTTCTTCCACGTTTACGGTACCGCCGCCTCTGTCGGAGCGGATGGCTGCGGAGGAATTGCCGGAGGTGGTAACCGTCAGATTGTTCGCGTTGGTGGTGCCGCCGCCGGTGGTCTGGATGCCGCCGGAATTATCTCCGGTGGTGGTAATGGTGGAATCGGAGATATTTACGGTCGTGCCGCTGCCGTAGGAAAATACGCCGTTGCCGTTCTTGACGGAGGATGAAATCTCCGCATCGGTGATGGTGAGGGTTGCGCCGTTTGTGGCCAGGACCGCTGCATTAATACCGTAGAAATCGCCGTTTTCCGTATTGGAGGAGCTGCCGGCGGATTTGTCTACTGTAACCTTATCCAGGGTAACCGCCGCGCCGTCCACCTTCAGGGCATTTTCGTCATCGCCCGAGGAGGTGTAGGTTTCTGCGGTATAGGTTCCGTCCGCATCAAGGGTTGTGGCTGCGGAGCCTTCTGCAGCTGCGGATGAGCCGCCGAAGCTGCCGGAGGGACCCCCGGAGGGACGGCTGCCTGATTTGCTGCTGTCGGATTTTGATGCGGACTTCCTGCCGTTTTGCTGGCCGGGCATCAGAATCTGCACGACGGCGGAGGAAGCATCCTCATCGATGGTGACGGATACGATGGTGTTCTTCGTCAGACTGCTGATGTCCAGGGCTGCGCCGGTTTCGTCCGTCAGGGTAATGCCGGTCAGGTCTACTGTAATGGTTTCGTCTCCGGCTACAAAGAGTCCGCCCGCTCCCATCCCGGGACCGCCCTGGCCGGGCATCTGGCCTTCCATACCCTCCGTCATCGCAGGCATTTCGCCTTCCGCACCTTCCGGCATCGCAGGCATTTCACCGTTCATCTGCGGCATCTCACCTTCCATACTTTCCGGCATGGCAGGCATTTCACCGTTCATCTGACCGGGCATGCCGCCCATCTGGCCCTGCCCCTGAGTGTATTCGCCGAGGGTTAAGGTAACGACATTGCCCTCTACCGAATCAATTCTTCCGGTTATGGCGGAGGCTGCCACGCTCTCCACGGCTTCGGAAGCGGCGGAAGCTGCGCCTCCGGCCGCTGCGGTCTGGGCGCCACAGGCTGTCAGGGAAAAGATAAGGGCTGCGGTTCCGATAATCGCTGCAACCTTCTTTACGTTTCTCATATTTCTAATCTTCGTCATTTTTTTGTTCTCCTTTACTTTTTTATGTCAGATTTTCCTGTTCGCTTGTCTTTACGCTCCTGTTTTCCTTGAGCTTGACTTCATTGTAAAGGCCGAACCTTAGTCGTAACTTAGAAAAAAAGAAACTTCACAATTTTTTTTGCAAAGCTTCTTTTTTCTTCTTTTCTCTTCCCGGCAGGGGCAAATCCCGCAAAAAACAGTCTTCCGCCCGCTTAAAGCATCTTAAAATACAACCCGGAACCTGACCCCCGGCGGATCCAGGTATTCCGCGGTAATGCTGCCGCCCTGGGCCGTGCAGATGGACTGAGCCACCGCAAGGCCGATGCCGAAGCCGCCGTTTTTCTGGGTTCTGGCTTTATCCGACCGGTAAAAACGGTCAAAGAGCCTGCCCGGCGGCACCTCCGGCACTGCCGTACAGCTGTTTTCCAGCACCAGCACCGCTTTCCCGCCTTCCTTCTTTACGGAAAGCTTAACCCGGCCGCCCTCATCGGCGTACTTCAGGGCATTGTCAAAGAGGAGGGAAAGCAGCCGCTCCGTCTGGCTTCTGTCCGCCGTTATCCGGACGTCCGCCTCTATTTCCTTCGTAAAGCTTATCTGCCGGTTTTCGAAGGGCTGGGCGAAATCCGCGCCGAAGCCTTCCGCCATCCGGGTTAAATCCAGTTCTTCCTTATTCAGCTGCACGCCGTTTTCGTCCATACGGGAAAGCAGCAGCAGATTGTTCATCAGGTCAGAAAGCCGCAGGGTCTGTTCACGGATATTTTTACTCCACTTGTTCTCCCCGTTGTACAGCTCCATGGCCTCCGCATTCGCGGAAATGATGGCCAGGGGCGTTTTCAGGTCGTGACCGGCATTGGTGATAAACTGCTTCTGCTTTTCAATATTTTCGGCAATGGGCCGGATGGCCCTGCCCGACAGAAATCGAACCACCAGCAGCATGAAGATCCAGCAGATCACGCCGACCGCCGCGGAAATAAGCAGTACCCGCAGGTAGGAATTGACGGAAGACGAATCATCCAGGAAGACCAGGGTTGTCTCCCCGTCGGTCCGGGCGCTGCTCACCTTATACCGGTAGTTTCCGGTTTTTCCTTCTTTCTTCCCCTGTTCCAGCACCTCCAGGGCCAGGGCCTGCGCCTCCTCCTCAGACACCGCGCCGGTTCGGGAGACATCTGTATAGGTAACTTCTCCCGCACTGTCTATCCGGATCACGAAGAAATTCGAGGACATGAAGGTATCGTAATCCGCGCTTCCGTCCCTGCCGGGCTGCGGCATACCGCCGCCGTCCCCCGGTTCTTCTCCTGCGGGCGGCTCCGGCGGAACCTCTCCCTCCGGCATTTCCGGCGGCTGTTCTCCGGTGCCAGGCCGGTGGTAATCCAGATTTGCAAGTTCTCCGTCATTTTCGGAAATAATTTGCAGGCTTTCCTTCGTTTGCCGGTGGACCAGCACGGTATTGGCCACATTGATCACACCCAGCAGGATGGCCAGCAGGATGGTGACCGCCAGCATCGCGGAGAAGACAAATCTTTTCTGCAGTGTCTTAATCATTTCACTTTCTCCAGGCGGTAACCCACGTTCCGCTTTGCCGCGATGGTGACGTCCGCGCCGATTTTTGCCAGTCTCTTGCGCAGGTAGGAAATGTACACCCAGACGGTTCCGATCTCCGCCTCGGTATCATACCCCCAGACCTTGACCAGGATATTCTCCGTGGAAAGGTAAATGCCCTGGTTGATGAAGAAAAGCTCCATCAGCTGGTATTCCAGCTTGGGCAGCACCACAGACTGGCCGTTTGCGGACAGCTCATAGCTGTGCTGGTTCAGGGTTACATTGCCGAAGGTCAGGATATTCGGCGTAAAGGTTTCCCGGCGCCGCAGCAGCGCCCGCACCCGGGCCAGCAGCAGGTCCATGGAGAAGGGCTTGGGCAGATAGTCATCCGCCCCCATATCCAGGCCGGTCACCTGATCCTCCACCTGGGATTTGGTCGTCAGAAGGAGCACCGGTGTCTGGTTTCCCTCCCTTCGCAGGGTTTTCAGTACCTGCAGGCCGTCCAGCTTCGGCATCATGATATCGAGGATAATGCCGTCGTACTCACCGTTTCTGGCGTAGTCCAGGGCCTCTTCCCCGTCGTAAACCGCGTCTACGCTGTATTTATGAAAGGTCAGGATGTCCACCACGGCCTCCGACATGGCCGGCTCATCCTCTGCGTATAAAAGCTTCATTATTTTTCCTCATTGCTGCCGTTTTTCTTTTTTACGCATGGCCGGACCGGATAAAGCCTACTGTACCGCGTCCTTAAAGGCTTCCGCCGCGGTCCGGATCTGTTCGAAATTCACCATCTGCCGGTCCACCTCCAGGGTGAGCAGCGGGATATCCGCCTCCTCCAGCACCTTCTTCACCGGCACATAGTCAAATTCCTCCGGATCGCAGAATTTTGTTCCGACCCAGATGACGCCGGCGGCACCTGCCTCTTTCGCCAGGTCCTTCAGGTCTGCCGCCCTCTTCTTGCCGGGATCATACAGTACGCTGGTACCCTCGGTTTCGGCCAGGCGTACTGCAAAGCCGGATACCGGGTCTGCCGGTACTTCCGGCACCGGATACCTTAATTCCACGGATTCGTAAGCCACCTGATCCGCGGCGATCACATAGCCGTTCTCATCCAGGATATTCATCAGCTCGGAAGAATCCGCCAGGATGCCCGTGGTAACCACGGGAACACCCTTCGTGCATTCCGGAAGCGCAGCCAGGGCTTCATTCAGCTCCCGCACCAGGGCGGTATGGCGGGCCCTGTCGCCAAAGGTACGGCTCTTCAACACCCTGCTTCTGGCCAGGGCGGAAATCACGTCCGTGTGCTTCGGCGCCAGCCGGACAAATTCCAGGCAGGCGGCGCGGTTTTCATTGAACAGGCGGATGGCCGCCAGGATGTCTTCATCCGTTGCCTTTTTGCCGGAAATGCTCTCAAGCTTTTCAAGGATTTCCCTGTATTTCGCTGTGGTAAAGGCCTTGCCGGCCTCGATTTTCCGGTTCTGGGCGTAGGGCACGTCAATGATCGGGATGGTCTTCACCCCGTATTTCCAGTTGGCGCCCATACCCTTTAAGGAATCGCAGGTTAAGGGAATCATCACGGCGGACAGGCCGGAAAGCTTTCCCGTCAGACCCAGCTCCAGGATGGTGTGCACGATGCCGCAGTAAAAGGCAGGGAAATACTGCCTGGATGCGGAAACGGCCATATCCGCGCCCCACAGGCCGAAGGGCACCATGCCCGCGGCGTATACCAGCTCCTCCGGGGCGTAATAGGGCATCACGCCTACCGCTTTCTTACCCTCTGCCAGGACCTCGTCCAGGCAGGCCCTCGGATTGTCCGCAATCCAGGTCAGATCCTTCAGGATTTCCTTCACGTCACGCATGGCTCTCCTCCTTTCTGCTCTGCCGGTTGGCCTCCATGATTTCCGTCAGGGCCTGCACCCGGGTATCATACTGGGCTTCCGAGAAAACTCTCGGATCAGACTGGTCCCCGTCAAAGGTCATGGTGGGGATGCCTGCCTTTTCCCGCAGCTGTCTTTCCATTTCGTAGGTGTTGCCGCTCCAGCGCTTGCAGGAACGATTGATGTGCATCACCGCGCCGTCCACCTTATTTCTGATGGCGGAATCCACCCGCAGCTGCACCTCCTTTTCGAAGCAGTAGGAATTGGGTACATAGGCGTAGGCAGCCATCAGCTCGTCCATATTCTGGTAGAGGAAGGAAAATGCCGGGCCGTAGATGGTGGAGGTCAGGTTGATACCCCTGCTCTGCAGCGCCTTGTAGGTAAATTTCAGGTTTGCCCAGCAGGCAATGCCCTCGAACAGGATCCGGTACTTTTCCTCACCCTTGAAGGTGGATTTGCCCTCGGCGGCCAGGGCCTCGTATTCGTCCGCCAGCAGCTCAAAGGCCTCTGCGGCATCTTCAGTGCCTCTGCCCACGCAGGCCACAGCCATGTTGTTGAAGGTATCGAAGCCGGAGAAGGGCGAGGGTGTATTCTTCATGGCGTCCATGGCCCTAAGCCACGCCTTCGAGCTTCTCTGGGAAACCTCCATCACCTCGCGGAACTTGTCCCAGTCCATCTTCTTGCCGGTAAGCTTCTCCAGGCCGGCGATACAGTCGTCAAACTGGGCCCGGATATAGGCAATCCGGTCTGTGTCGCAGACTTCCTCGGTCAGATGCGGAATGTCAATCATGAACAGGGGAATGTCCAGCTCCAGCGCCAGATTCTCGTACCATTTCATCATGCAGCCGCAGATATTGTTGCAGCAAAGCAGGAAATCCGGCCGGGGAATCTGAATCTCCGGACAGTCATCATGGGCCGCGTAGGCCAGATTCATCCGGGCATAGGAGCAGATGTCATTGGAATAGCCCATGGCCTCCGCTTCCTCGCACATTCTTCTGCCGCCGCCCTTCGCACCGATGGCCGCGCCCATGTTCTCCGGGTAGGCCACCTTGATGTCCATGGCGGTGGTGATTTCCTGGGGGAAGTTCGAAGCGCACCAGCCGATTTTCTCGCCTCTTCTCTTCGCTTCCCAGACATCCTCAGCGATTTTGTCCTGAAGATCCCTCAATACAATTTTTGCAGGTTTTTTCTCCTCCATAGCATTCTCCTCCGGAATTAATCACAAAACTCTGTGTCCTTCTCTTTTACTTATGCAGTTTAAGAATATTATAATACATGTCCTGCAGAAAATACAGGTTTACCCGCCCTGCCCTGCAACAGCTTTGTGCTTTTTTATATTTCTTTATCGTACAGTCTTCTGCAGCCCGTACACGGCCGCGCCGAAGGCGCCGTTTTGCTGTGCGATGCTGCTGACGGTAATCTCCGTTCCCAGTTCGTATTCAAGCGCGCTTACCACACCGGCATTCGCCGCCACGCCGCCGGTCATGATGACCGGATCAATGACGCCGAGCCTTTTCACCAGGCCTGCGGTCCGGACCGCCACCGATTCGTCGATGCCCCGCACAAGGCTTTTGATATCAACGCCGCGGGCCAGCTGGGAAATCACCTCGGACTCCGCAAATACGGTGCAGGTGGAGCTGACGGCCACCGTTCCTTCCGCCTCCTTGTCCATGGTGCCGAGTTCTGAAACATCCCGTTCCAGGATCCGGGCCATGACCTCCAGGAATCTTCCCGTTCCGGCGGCGCATTTATCATTCATGATAAAGTTCTCCAGCCGGCCGTTGCTGCCAATCCGGATGGCCTTGGCATCCTGCCCGCCGATATCAATGACGGTTTTCGCCTCCGGATACAGCGTATGGACACCCAGAGCATGGGCGGAAAGCTCGGAAACCGTCCTGTCCGCCTTCTCAAAGGTATTCCTGCCGTAGCCGGTGGCGGTAATGCAGGCCAGGTCTTCTTCCCGGATGCCCGCTTCCTCACAGGCCGCAGCAAATGCCCTGGCAGGCCCGGTCGTACCGGTGCCTACCGGAATCACGACCGAAGCCGCTATCCTTTTATCCTCATCAATAATAACGCATTTGGATGCGGTGGAACCCACATCAATGCCCAGAAAATACCGTTTCACCGTCACATTTTCCTCCCCTCATCCGGATTCACGCCGTTTTCCCGATTTGCTTTTCAGGAAGAAGGCTCTTCGTCCGGCCAGTCCGCAAACCAGTCCGACATCTGTCCGGAAATTTCCGCAAAATCCACCTGACATTCTCCATTGTAGATCATTACCGGGACCTTGTCTGCAAAAGAATACATCTTTACCTTTGTTTCCGGCACAAAGACATATGTCAGGATGCTCTTTTCTATCGGATCGATGAGCCAGAGCTCTTTTGTGCCGGCTTCTCTGTATTTCAGTGTTTTGATAAAAATATCCTTGTTTTTGGTGGAGCGGGAAAGCACCTCCGCCACAAAGTCAGGAGAACCGTTCACCCATCTTCTGGTCACTTTGCTTTTATCGCAGATAATAAAAACGTCCGGCTGTACCATGGTTCTGTTGTCCATATCCAGCTTTACATCTGTCGGTGCGGCAAAAGCCCGGCATGAACCGCCCTTTTTACGCAGAAACTCCTTTAACTGCCAAAGGAGTTCACTGATAATATACTGATGATGCAGATCCGGCGCAGCCATATCGTAAAACACACCGTCAATCAATTCCACCCGCTGTTCATCCGGCAGTGCCAGATAATCATCAACAGTATAGGTCCCCTGCCGGTCATACCGGCGGAAATTCTCCTTTACCAGGTCTTTCTTTATACCGTAAACAGCGGGTCTTTCCCGAACTGTCATGACCATCCCCTCCGAAACGGCGGAATACTCTGTCTCCGGTTTCTTTTCAAACACCTCCGAAAGCGCCTTCATCGTATCGTACCTTGGCGCTTTCGTTGACGAGCCCAGGATTTTCTGCAAAGTGCCCAGGGGTACGCCGGAAAGCGCGGACAGCTGCTCATTGGTGTACCCACATTCTTTCTTCTTCTGTCTTATCTCTTCGATGGTCAGCATACCGTCTTCCTCCTCTCGCCTGATTACACCATACTGTATCCCAGGACAGAAGTCAACCGTATTCGGATTATAAATCCGTTTTTGGATTTTTTATGTACAAAAAAGACTGCTGCAGGTAACTGCAGCAGTCTTTCAAGATTCAGTATGAAAACAAATTATACCAGCTCGATGAGCACTTCCATGGCCGCATCGCCCTTGCGGGGTCCGATCTTGATGATACGGGTGTAGCCGCCGTTGCGCTTTGCGTACTTGGGAGCGATTTCATCAAACATCTTTGCCACCATGTCGATGTCCTTGGTGTTTTTCTTCTTGCCCTTGTTCTCGGTGGGAACGGACTTAACGGGATAGAACACCTTCAGCATCTCTCTTCTGGCGTGCAGTCTGGAGGGCATGTCCTTCTTGATGGACTTGGTTACTTCATCATATACGGTAACCTTCTTGCCGTCCTTGACTTCTTTTACTCTCTTGCCGTTGGCGTCTTTTCTGGCCACCTTGGCGGTAACGTTCACGGTCTCGAAGTTGTCCTTTTCACGGACTGCCATGGCGATAAGACCTTCGGCGATCTTGCGGATTTCCTTGGCCTTGCTCTCGGTGGTACGAATCTTTCCGTGATATAACAGAGCAGTTACCTGGTTGCGGAGAAGGGCTTTTCTCTGGCTGGAAGTTCTGCTCAGCTTTCTGTATCCTGACATATTAATCTAATCCTCCATTTGTAAAGCGGGCGTCATGCTTGTTCGGACTTACTGCCGTCCGCCTTCTTTCTACAAATTTTCTCCGGCAGATGCATTCCGCCGTATGCGGGAAGCGTCAGTTCTGCGCTTCCTCTTCGGAGCTTAAGGAAAGCCCCAGCTCTTCCAGCTTGCTTAACACCTCTTCCAGGGACTTGCGGCCCAGGTTCCGGACCTTCATCATCTCGTCGGGGGTCTTGCTGCAGAGCTCTTCCACGGTATTGATGCCGGCGCGCTTCAGGCAGTTATAGGAACGGACGGACAGCTCCAGCTCGTCGATACTCATATCCAGAGCCTTCTCCTTCTCGTCCTCTTCCTTCTCCAGCATAACCTCAGCGGTCTTCGCATGCTCGGAAAGGTCAATAAACACCTTGAGGTGCTCGCTTAATACCTTCGCCGCAAGGCTGACTGCCTCGTCCGGTGCCAGTGTACCGTTGGTCGTAACATCAAGGGTAAGCTTATCAAAGTCGGTAACCTGGCCGACACGGGTATCCTCCACGATGATGTTGACATGCTCGATGGGGGTATAAATCGCGTCGATGGAAATCACGCCGATGGGCTGGTTCTCCATCTTGCCGCGGTCCGCGCTCACATAGCCGCGGCCGTTGGTGAAGGTAAGCTCCATGTAGAGCTGACAATCCGCGCCGCCGTTCAGTGTGGCGATAACCTGATCCTTGTTGATAATTTCCAGATCGGGATCCAGCTGAATGTCAGAAGCTCTGACAACGCCTTCTCCATCAAAGTCAATATAGCCAATCTTCGGCTTGCTGTTGCCGCTGTTGTCCTTAACGGCAAGGCTCTTCAGGTTCATCACGATTTCCGTAACATCTTCCTTGATGCCGGCAATGGAGCTGAACTCATGAAGCACGCCTTCAATCTTGACCTGACTTACTGCACATCCCGGAAGAGAGGACAGCATGATTCTCCGGATGGAATTACCGAGTGTGGTGCCATAACCTCTTTCCAGAGGTTCTACTACGAATCTTCCGAACTTTTTGTCTTCGGAAATCTCAACAACCTGGATATTCGGTTTGTTAAAATCAAACACTTATCGGCCCCTCCTTTAGGGATGATATTACTTGGAGTACAACTCGACGATGAGCATCTCGTCTACGGGAACATCGATAGCTTCGCGGGTGGGAACGGATACAACCGTGCCCTTTAAGGCTTCCTGATCGGCTGTCAGCCAATCGGGAACGAGACGTCCGCCTGTTACCTCCAGAATATCTTTGTAGCGCTGGCCGCCTTTTTTGGCTTCCTTAATTTCCACAACATCCCCTGCGGATACAAGATAGGAGGGAATGTTTACCTGCTTGCCGTTAACGAGAACGTGCTTGTGATCCACGATCTGACGGGCTTCTCTTCTGGTTCTGGCAAAGCCGAGACGGAAGATGACGTTGTCCAGGCGAAGCTCCAGCATGCGCAGAAGGTTCTCACCGGCCTGACCCTGCATACGGTCAGCCTTCTCATAGTAGTTACGGAAAGGTTTCTCCAGAACGCCGTAGATGAATTTGGCTTTCTGTTTTTCGCGAAGCTGAAGGCCGTACTCGGAAATCTTCCGGCTGCTTCTCTTCAGCTGGCGCTTTGATTTTTTATCAATTCCCAGATAAACCGGATCCAGACCTAAAGATCTGCATCTTTTTAATACCGGTACTTTATTTACTGCCATTCTTATGACCTCCTGTAATTGTACTCAGACTCTTCTGCGCTTGGGCGGACGGCATCCGTTGTGGGGAACCGGGGTTACGTCGGTAATGCTGGTAACCGTAAGTCCGCAGGCGTTCAGCGCACGGATAGCTGCTTCTCTTCCTGAACCGGGACCCTTAACGAATACGTCAACGGTCTTCAGGCCATGAACGAGCGCTGCTTTGGTTGCTGTTTCGGCAGCCATCTGAGCTGCATAAGGAGTGGATTTTCTGGAACCGCGGAAACCAAGGCCGCCTGCAGAAGCCCAGGAAAGGGCATTGCCTTCGGCATCAGTCAGGGTAACGATTGTGTTGTTGAAGGATGACTGGATATGTGCCTGGCCGCGCTCAACATTCTTTTTTACACGACGCTTGGTCGTTTTCTTTGTTGTTTTTGCCATATGTTAAACTAACCTACGCTTTCCTTTTACTGTTATTTCTTCTTGTTTGCAACAGTCCTCTTCGGACCCTTACGAGTACGGGCATTGGTCTTGGTCTTCTGTCCACGTACGGGCAGGCCTTTTCTGTGACGGATGCCTCTGTAGCAGCCGATTTCCTGAAGACGCTTGATGTTCATCGCAACTTCACGTCTTAAGTCACCTTCTACCATCTGTGTCTCGTCGATAACAGATGAAATCTTCTTTACTTCGTCGTCGGTCAGGTCTCTGACACGGGTGCTGGGATCAACGCCCGCGTCGGCCAGGATGCGGTTGGAAGATGCTCTTCCGATGCCGTAGATATAGGTAAGACCAATCTCTACGCGCTTGTCTCTCGGTAAATCTACACCAGCTATACGAGCCATGTATTTTTCCTCCGTTTTACTAAAAAATATTTTCCTAAATGGGGTGTCGGTATGTCCACCCAGCCGTACGCTGTACGGCCTTTCCCCTTCCGGACGGTTATGCGGAAGGAGTTTTAAGCAATATTATAAAGGAGGTACGCCAGTCTCTGGTGCACATCTACACGAGGCATCCCGATGCAGCCGAATCAGGTGCTCATACTTTATAATATTAACCAGTCGCATAAGCTTCAGTGCCTTTGAGGATCAGCCCTGACGCTGTTTATGCTTTGGATTCTCACAAATGATGCGAATGCTTCCTTTTCTCTTGATTACTTTGCACTTATCGCAAATCGGTTTAACAGAAGATCTTACCTTCATGTGAATCCTCCTTTCTCGTGCTTGGTCAACAGTTGCGCGCCGTACTCCGGTGGGTCAGTCCGAAGGACAGCAAAATTAAGCGTGCAAAGAGGCACGCGATACATTATAGCATTGCGTGCCTCCTGATGCAAGGATTATTTTACGATTTTTTTAAGATTTTTACTGGGCCGTTACGGCTGCTCTGCAGGGGCTTCTCCCTCGGTATTTTCCGGGTTTTCAGCCGGGGTTTCCGTTGTGGTTTCCGGGGTATTCTCCGCCGGTTCGGTGTAATTTTCCTCGGTATTTTCCTGAATCGCGCCGGCGGTCTCCGGGCTGATTCCCTCCTCGGTGATTTCCACCTGGGGTTCGATGACCGCTTCCGGCTCCTCCTCGGCCAGGCCGGCTTCCACGTCCGTTTCCACCGACACGTTATCCTTCCAGTCGGTCTGGACGAAGACGATGTTCACCGTATCCTCCGCGAAGTTCTCCATATGGAGTACGCCGGTCTCCCCTTCAAGCTGGGGAAGGATGGCCGCCACCCGGCTCATCTTCTCCTCCAGGAGGGTGTCGCCGCCGATAAGCACCTGTACGTCGCCGTAGATCAGGGAAACCGTATTGTCCTCGGTATCGTAGTCCAGGTAATCCGGATGAATCTGGTATTTCTTAATCATCCGGGCCGTGGCGGTAATGGTACCGAGCACCGCAGGGTCAATCTCCAGGGTTTCACCGTAGTTCACCCTTTTGATGTCCAGCCCCAGGATCCTGGGCACCAGCTTTTCCTCCCCGTAGGCGGCCGCGTCCGCGGTCTCCACCACGGTACCCGTATTGTCAAAGTAATAATCCAGGCCGCCGAAGCTTAAGACGCCGACCAGCTGTTTTTCCTTTACCCGCAGCAGCAGCGTGTGGTTGTCCTTCATGGCCACGTCCACGTATTCCATAAAGGGAACGTCGTCGAGGATAATCCGGCTTTTGAATTTGGAAAACAGGAGGGTGTTGCCCGCCAGGGGGCTGTCGCAGGTCATGTCGATGATTTCCTCATCGGTGTACCTAGCGTTGTCCGCCACCTCGATGTCGGTGACGTAATACATGCCGGAGAAGGCAAGAAGCACGGCTACAACGGCAATAAAGATCCCCCAGATGATCCTGCCCCGCCGTTTGCGGGCCATTGCCGCCGCTTCCCGTCGCTTTTGCAGCCTCGAAGCCTTTCTGCCTGCACGTTTTTCCATGTCACCTTTTCCTTATTCCAGAACGTAACGTTTAAAGTATTCTCCCCGTTCCTCGTAATTTTTGAACTGGCCCCAGCTGGCGCAGGCCGGAGAAAGCAGGACCGCATCTCCGGACACGGCATTCTTTTTGCAGAAGGCCACCGCCTCTTCCAGGTTGTCCAGCAGGATAATCTTCTCTTCCGCCATGCCGCACCGTCTGGCCGCATCGGCGATTTTCTCCTTCGTCTGCCCGATGAGCACGAAGTACTTCACCTTGCCGTCGAAGCAGTTAATCCATTCTTCATAGGAAGATTCCTTGTCGTAGCCGCCGCCGATGAGCAGGGTGGGCCGGTTCATGGCCTGGATGCCCTTGATGGCCGCATCGGGATTCGTTCCCTTGGAATCGTTGTAATACCGTACGCCGTCTATCTCCGCCACAAAGCTTATCCGGTGCTCCACGCCCGGGAAAGCCGCCAGCACCTTTCGGATAACCTCCATGTCCACGCCGGCAAAATCCGCCATGGCCACCGCCGTCATCACATTTTCGTAATTGTGAAGGCCCAGGATCTGCAGGTCCTTTGTGGCAATTACCTTGCGTTTTTCCCCGGCATGGTTGATGACGATGTCCCCGTCCTCAAGACAGATGCCCTCGGGAAGGCTTCTTAAGGAGGAGAAAAAGCATACGCGGCCCGGACAGTGATCTGCAAATTCCCGAAGGACGGGGTCCTCGTAATTCAGTACGCACAGGTCCTCCTTCGTCTGGTTTTCGCAGATGCGTTCCTTTACCCGGATGTATTCCTCCATGGTGTGGTGCCGGTTCAGGTGGTCTTCGGTAATGTTGGTGATGGCCGCTGCCCTTGCGTGAAAGGTATCGGTCGTCTCCAGCTGGAAGCTGGAAATCTCCGCCACCGTTATGGTTTCGTCCTTCCCGGTCCGGGCAAGGACGGCTTCGGTGTAGGGATTGCCGATGTTGCCCACCACGTCCACCTTCGGGAAAGCCGCCTTCATGATTTCTCCCAGAAGGGTTGTGCTGGTGGTCTTCCCGTTCGTGCCGGTAATGGCATAGACCGCACCGGGCGAGCACAGATAAGCCAGCTCGATTTCCCCGATAACCGGCAGGCCCGCCTTATAAAAGGCCCTGACCACCGGGATATCCGTCGGGATTCCCGGGCTTAAGACTGCCACGTCCAGGGTGGCGGTCAGTGCCTCCGGATAGTCCCCGGCGATGATTTCCGTATTTTCAGAAACCCCTTCTCCTTTTTTCTTCAGTGCGGTACGCACTGCCTCCCTGTCGAGGGAAGCGTTGCCGTCATACAGGATGACCCGGGCGCCCTCCTTATGCAGCAGAGCCGCCGCGCCGATACCGCTTATGCCTGCACCGAAAACCAGTGCCTTTTTCCCCTTAAATTCCATTTATTTTCCCCTTTAAAGCGCTGCCAGTCCCACAATCGACAGAAGCACCGTAATAATCGTAAATACCGCAACAATTCTGGGCTCCGACCATCCGCAGAGCTCGAAATGATGGTGAATCGGCGTCATTTTGAAGATGCGTTTGCCGTGGGTAAGCTTGAAATACGAAACCTGCAGTACGACGGAAAGCAGCTCGATGGCGTAGATCAGTCCGATGATGGGGATGAACAGCGGCATCTGCAGCACATAGGCCATGCCGGCCACAAAGCCCCCCAAGGCCAGGGAACCCGTATCCCCCATGAACACCTTCGCCGGAAAGACGTTGTACAGCAGGAAGCCGCACAGGCCGCCCACCACTGCAGCCGCAGCCGGCGCCGCGCCGCTTTTGAGCATCACCGCCGCCACACAGAAGGCGGCTGCCACGACCGAGGTGACCGAAGAGGCCAGCCCGTCCAGGCCGTCGGTAAAGTTCACGCCGTTGACCACGGCAAGAACCACTATATAAAGGAAGGGAATCCCGAACCATCCCAGACTCAGCATCCGGCCGCCGCCAAAGGGAATCCGCATATCCAGGGAAATGCCGGTGCGCTTCAGAAGGTAGATAAGGAACACCGTTGTGAAAATAAATTCCAGCAGCAGCTTCTGCTTTACCGAAAGGCCGTCACTGTTCTTGCGGACAACCTTCAGGTAATCGTCGATAAAGCCGGTGACCGCAAAGCCTCCCGTCAGTATCACCACCGGGACAATTTCCCGGAAGCGGAAGGAAAAGGCTATCGATACAATAAAAATCCCGATAAGGAAAATGATGCCGCCCATGGTGGGCGTACCGGCCTTCTTCAGGTGGGACTGCACACCCTCGGCCCTTTCCGTCTGTCCGAATTTCAGTCTTCGCAAAACCGGTATCAGAACCGGTCCCAGCACGGCTGCCGCGGCAAAGGCCGCGAGCAGAGGTACGATAAGGTAGTTTATATTCATGTTCTGTCCTTCTTCGTTGATTTAGTTTCCGAGGATTTCGACCATGTCATTGTCCAGGCCTTCTTCAAACAGGTCGTTTCCGCCGATTTCCACCTGCTCCTCCTCCTGCTGTTCGGGAGGAACGGCCACGTTTTCACCCTTGGTGCCTGTTTCATCCTCATAACGGATCCTGGTTACGGGTTCCTCCCCGTTGTCAGGATAAATGCCCAGATAGGGAAGAAGCTCCGTCAGGATATTCTTCGCAACGGTCTGGGCCATGCCGGACTGGGCCTGGTCGGTGACGTTGGGCTCGTCCACAACCACATAGACCAGAACCTGGGGATCGTCAAGAGGCGCAAAGCCGATGAAGCTGACCAGGTAGTTGCCGCTGTCCCGGGGAATCTTCTGGGCCGTACCGGTCTTGCCGCCCAGGCTGTAGCCGGAAACCCTTGCGCCGGTACCGGTACCGTATTCCACGGTGCCGCCCAGGGCATTCCGGATGTATTCGGAGGTTTCCTCCGTGACGGTTCTGGCCACCAGAACCGGTTCGATGCTTTCCACCACGTTGCCGTCATTGTCTGTAATGGACCGGACCACGTGGGGTTTATAATAATAGCCGCCGTTGATGACGGAGGAAAATGCCGACGCATTCTGCACCATGGTGCAGGTAAAGCCCTGGCCGAAGGATGCGCTGGCCAGCTCGATAGCGCCCAGGCCCTCCAGGGAATACAGCACGCCGGAGTTTTCTCCGGGCAGGTCGATGCCCGTGCGCATGCCGTATTTGAAGATTTCCTGGTAACGGAGGAAGTTCTCCGCGCCTAAAGCATCGCCTACATGCATCATCACGTCGTTGCAGGAGTAGGAAAGGCCCATGGCCGGGGATAGCTTTCCGTGATAGCTGGGGTACACCGAGCATCGGATCATCTGTCCGTTGATCATCTCGTATCCGTCGCAGTAATAGCTTTCGGTACCGTCAATGGCGCCTGCATCCAATGCGGCCGCGGTCACCATGGGTTTGAAGGTGGAGCCCGGCTCAAATGCATCGGATACGCAGAAGTTTCTCCAGATCCGGTTCAGGTTGTTCCTGGCCTCCTCGTCGGTCATCTCCTCGATTTCCGCCCGGGTGTAGAACTGGGTCAGATCCCGGGGATTGTTCAGGTCGTACCAGTCGGTGGAATCCATGGCCAGGATTTCCCCGTTGGTGGGATTCATGACCAGGACCGCCACATTTTTCGCTCCGCGGTTCCCGTTGGGACCGCTGGCATAGGTGGCCATGAATTTCTCGATGGCTGACCGGCAGATCTCCTGGATGTTGATGTCGCAGGTGCTCACCACGTTCTTGCCGTTGGTGGGCTGGACGATGTTCATCTCCACCTCGGATTCGGAGTTGTAATAGCTGAATTTCCGGCCGTTTACCCCGTTGAGCACCTGGGTATAATAGCCTTCGATGCCCCAGGAGGCTTCATTGCCGTTGTAGGTAAAGCCGATAAGGTCGCAGGCCTGGGATTTCTGGGGGTATACCCGCAGGTAGGTCTGCTCGAACCACACGCCGTTGATGTTCTGGCGGGATTTGTATTCTATATCGGAGACGGTTCCCTTGCCCGGGTCACAGTAGGCCTCGAAGAACTCCTTCTCCTCCATGGTAACGTTCCGCATGACCACCTGGTACTGGCTGTCCGCGGTTTTCTCATTTTCCAGCTTTTCCCGCAGGGTCAGCTCGCTGATGCTGAAAACCTCCGTCAGCGCCTTGATGGTGGGCTCTTTGTAGGGCTGGATTTCGTTGCCGTTGTCATCCTTCTTTTTGAAATTGGCTACCTTGCAGTCGAGAATGACGTTGTACACCCTCTCACTGGTGGCCAGGATGGAGCCGTTCCTGTCCAGGATATCTCCTCTTTTATAAGGAAGAATATTGCTGACGTACTGCTGCTGGTTGTTGCTCAGCACGATTTTCGCGTACTGCTCGCCGTTGCTGGCGTTGATATAGGTGATACGGATGGCTAAACCGACTAAAGCCAGCATGACTACGATGAAGAGCCCTGCCAGCTTCCGTTTTACCGTTATATTGACCTGATTCACGGGGGGAGTCTTCCTCCGCCCATTTCTTCGTGCGCTCATGGCCTACCTCACTGCCCGGTGGAGACGTCCGTGTACTGCCGCACATAGCTGTCGTCGGTCAGGGTATAATACCGCATATGTTCCGAATCGGGATAATGCATGCCCAGCCGGTTAATGGCCGCATTTTTAACATCCTCCAGCGTAACGGAGCTGAGCACCTGGTTGTACCGGGCATCGTTGTCGTTCTTCAGGGTATTGTACCTGGCCTGAAGGGTCGCCATGTGCTCGTATTTGGTGGTCAGCGCGGATTTCTGCTGCAGGTAGAAAATGCAGAGCATAAAAGTAACGATACATATTACCGTCAGGAAGACAATGTATCTTCCGCCGACAATACGCACCCTGCCTGTTCCCGCTTTTTGATTGTTTTCCTTAAGGTTCTGCCTGCTGCGCGGGGCAGTACTTACTGCCGCCTCTGCAGAGGCACCGTTCCGACGCCTGTTGGAATTTACCCTTCTGTTACTGGTTCCGGAAGCCATATTCACGTCTCCGCAAAGAAAAATGTAAAGTTTATTCTACCTCTGATTTCTTCTTTGATCAACTGTTTTTGCGTTTTAAGGGAAATAAGCGGTTCCTCTGACCGTTCCTTCTGCTGTCCGAAGCGCTCGTCTCTCCGTGTCCTTGCCTTTAAGCAGGCGCTTCCTCCTGCCTTCGTTCAAATACCCGGAGCTTCGCGCTGTGGGACCTGGGATTGGCGGCCAGTTCCTCCCCATCCGGCACAATAGGCTTTCTGGTAATCACTTTGCCTTTCGGCTTTCTCCCGCAGGTGCACACCGGAAAATCCGGCGGGCAGATGCAGGGATTCTCGTTCTTTCTGAAAATGTTCTTGACGATGCGGTCCTCCAGGGAATGGAAGGTGATGACGCACAGCCTCCCGCCGTCGCTTAAGAAATCAATCATTCCGTCCAGCGACTCCTCCAGCACCGTAAGCTCGGCATTCACCTCGATCCGGATGGCCTGGAAGGTCCTCTTGGCCGGATGGCCCTTCTCTGCCCGCATGCGGGCCGGGATGGAGGCCTTGACGATATCTGCCAGCTCCCCTGTGGTGGTGATGGGCTGTTCTCCCCTTCGCTTCACGATGGACCGGGCGATGCGGGAAGCAAATTTCTCTTCTCCGTAGTCCCGGATAACCCTGGTCAGGGCCTCTTCGCTGTAGGTGTTCACCACCTGCGCCGCGTCCAGCTCCTGCCGGTTGTCCATCCGCATGTCCAGCGGGGCATCCACCCTGTAGGTAAAGCCCCTTTCCGCCTCGTCCAGCTGGTGCGAGGACACCCCTAAGTCCAGCACGATGCCGTCCAGAGACGGAATTCCTCTTTCCCGGAGCTCAGCTACCATATTCCGGTAATTGCTCCGGATAAGGGTGACGCGTCCGTCATACCCCTTTAACCGCTCGGAGGCGGCCTTTATGGCGGATTCGTCCACATCAAAGCCGAAGAGCCGGCCGCTGCCGGTGAGCCGGCGGCAGATTTCCAGGGAATGTCCCCCTCCCCCGAGGGTGCCGTCCCCGTAGATGCCGTCTTCCCTGATCTTCAGCTCGTCGATTGTCCGGGAAAGCAGTACGGATACATGTGAAAATTCCATAGTTCCTCCGATTTTCCCCTTTTTTCAGGCCCTGACGGGCCAATTTCGGATGCTTACAGGATAATGCCGTATTCCCTTAAGGTGTCGCTTACGGCATCCATGTCCTCATAGCTGCTGTTTTCCTTCCACAGCGCCGCATCCCAGACTTCGATTCTCTCGAGATTGCCGGCAAGGACCACGTCCCTGTCCAGCTTTGCATACTCCCTTAATGCGGCCGGAATCAGGATTCTCCCCTGCCTGTCCAGCTCGCAGTCCGCCGCGGCGCTTACCAGAAATCTGGTAATCATCCGGGCGCTTTTGTTGGCCAGCGGCAGTGCGGAAAGCTTCTCCTCCAGGTTCCCCCAGGCAGTTTTCGGGTAAATGGCAAGACAACCGTCCAGACCCCGGGTAATCACGAAGCCCCCTTTAAGCTCCTCCCGGAATCTGGAAGGTATAATCAGCCTTCCTTTTTCATCTATGGAATGTGTATATTCACCCTTGAACATCGCTGCCTTAACCCGTGGGTTCCCCCACTTTCCTCCACTTTTCGCCACTTTAACCGCATTTTAACCCATTTTTAATAAATTTGCAACCTTTTTGTGGGATTTTGGGGGTGTCGGGTGTGCCGGC
>CADBNF010000084.1 GCA_902796005.1 uncultured Lachnospiraceae bacterium
AGAACTGCGGAGCGCGACGGGCTGATTTGAGACCGTATTTCTTACGCTCTTTCATTCTCGGGTCACGGGTCAGGAAGCCCGCAGCCTTCAGGGCCGGACGGAATTCAGCGTCTGCCTGAACAAGTGCTCTGGAGATGCCGTGACGGATGGCTCCGGCCTGACCGGTGTAGCCGCCGCCGCGTACATTTACGAGAACGTCGAATTTGTCGGCTGTATCAGTAGCCGTAAGAGGCTGACGAACGGTAACCTTCAGGGTTTCAAGGCCGAAATACTCGTCAATGCTTCTCTTGTTGATGGTAATATTGCCTGTGCCGGGTACTAAATATACTCTGGCAATAGATTTTTTTCTTCTTCCTGTACCATAAAATCTTGCGCTGGCCATATCTTTCCTCCCTCAATTATAACTGAAGTGCTTCAGGCTTCTGAGCTGCATGCGGGTGAGTCTCACCAACATAAACAAACAGTTTCTTACCCATGGCTCTGCCAAGGGGTCCCTTGGGAAGCATACCCTTAACGGCAAGCTCGATAACTCTCTCGGGCTTTTTCGCGAGCATCTCGCGCAGGGTGGTCTCCTTCAGTCCGCCTACATGGTCGGAATGACGATAGTAAATCTTCTGGTCAAGCTTCTTGCCGGTCACTTTGATCTTCTCGGCATTAACAATAATCACATAATCACCGGTATCTACGTTCGGGGTGAACTCCGGTTTCTTCTTGCCTCTTAAGATGGAGGCAACTTCTGTGGAAAGGCGGCCCAGTGTACATCCGGCTGCATCAACCACGTACCACTTCTTTTCAACCTTGTCGGGGTTAGCCATAAATGTCTTCATGGATAGTATCTCCTGTTAAATTGCGCTGATAATGATATGCCGGGGAAGTTCCACTGTCCGGATGGCTCTTCATCCCGCAGGCAGTCCGGCCGGGGCTTTGGCCATAACTGTCTGATACTGCATGTCAGAGGAAAAAATTTCGAGAATAATTTCTCCCTTCTGAGCTCACGCCAACACATTATATTTCATCTGTTCCGGGCTGTCAATTCTTTTTTGGGTCGTAGGTCATAAATTTTACGGCGAAATAGACGGCCAGGAGGATGATAAACCAGATAAAGGAGGTCCGCTGCATATCCAGCAGGGCCCTGCCCGCCGAACTGTCCATCACCAGCAGCTTTTCCCCTGCGGTCTGCAGGAGGGAATACACATACCGGAGGCCGAAGATCAGCGCAAGCACCAGAAGCCCGGCATAGACAATCCGTAATTTACTCTTCGTGTTCATGTCTTCTCCGCACCCCGTTTCCCAGCAATGTAACTTCGACAATCAGCAGCACCGCGCCGATGACCACCACAACGATGAGGCCGATAAGGGCGCCGGTCCAGTAGGTTCTCTCCACCGTCACCGTCAGCCAGGTGATGTTCCCCGCTTCGTCGGTGGCGGAAATCTCCACCTCGTTGCTGCCGTAATTCAGGTTCTTCCTGGCGATGAAGCAGTGACCCACGGTCTCCAGCTCTTCCCCGTCCAGGGTAACCACGCAGGTCTTGCTGACCTCCCCTTCCAGGTAAATCACCGGTTCATCGGTGTTAATCACGTCAATACCGTTGTGCAGCATGATAAGCGGCGGTTCGGAATCCAGTGTGACGGACCAGGTATCCGCGTACATGCCGCCCTTTGAGTCCCAGGCGAAGAAGGTCAGGTGATTGTCGCCTTCCGTCAGCTTCACCCAGAAATGCCCGTTGTCCAGGGCATTGACCTGCCGCTCTCCTTCCTCGTCAAAGGCACGCACCTCAGCCTTGCCCTGCACCAGGCTTCCCAGGGAGAATTCAAAGGCCGAGCTGTTGGTGATGCTGTCCTGCGCCTCTATATAATGGTAGGAGGAGGCGCTGGTCCCCAGGGTAAGGTAGGCCGTCCTTCCGGCCTTGTCCGTCACCGCCTTCGATACCAGGACCTCATAATAGGAAGGCGCTTTGTCCAGGGTCAGGGTCGCCGGGAAGTCTATCACCACTTCCCGTTTCAGGAACTGGCCCGTCTCCTTCTCGTAGAAATCCACATTGAGCGCGGTACCCTCGTCGTTGATGATATACAGGGTCCGGCCGTTGGTGCAGGCATAGACCTGGGCCGGGGCTTCGGCCCGGGCGGTATTGTCAAAAAATACCGTATTTTCCGCATAACCGTAGGAAACATTCCCGTCCGGCGCGGTCACCACGATATAGAAGATATAGTAGCCGCTGTCCAGATCCGGCATGGTAACAGTCAGTTCCCCCTGTTCGCCGCTGGCGGTTCCCCCCAGCAGGTTTCCGGAAAGGCGGGTTCTGGACTGGCCGGTATACAGCCGCACATTCACCTCTTCGGTGACGTTTTCCAGGGTCCAGGCGGCCCGGAATTTTCCGGTGCCTGCCCGATAGATGTTCAGGGATTTTACGATAACCGGCTGCGCGGGCACGGCAGGCGTTTCCGCTGTGCTTTCCTCCGACGTGGAAGAAGCTTCTGCAGGCAGAGTCTCCTCTTCGGCTGCGGTTTCCTCCGTCTGTCCGGTCTGCTCTTCCTGCACGGACTCCGTCTGCGTCTGTCCCGGAGCGGCTGCCGCCGGCGCAGCGGTCAGAAGGCCAAGGCAGAGGATAAGAAGCAATAAGGAAATTCTCTTTCTCATGACCTCACCTCCTCCGGGAATGCACACTTCACGGTGAACGCCAGCTCATTGAAGGTCATGGAAAGCTCTCCTGCTGCCTCCGGCTCTTCCTCTTCCAGCGTTATCACATAACGGTTCCGGATAAGATCCATCATAAATTCTTCCGCCTGGGGCACCGCAGCGAATTCCTCCGAAGCCACGCAGCAGGCATGGTAATCCTCCAGCCTGAAGCGCAGGACGTCGCTGTTCGTATCCCCAAGGAAAAGCACGTAGACGCTGATGCCGCTTTCTTCACAGGCAGCAAGCAGTTCTTCCGTAAGGTCTGCCATCGCCTGTTCCGCGTTATCCGTCAGGAATACCAGGGCTCTGCTGACGCTTCTGGAAGCCGCAAGCAGCTCCACGGCCGCGTTAAGGTTTTCCCCGGTCTCCTCCTCGTGCAGGGGATCCATGGCCCTTGCGGCCTGCAGGAAGCTCAGCCGGGTTCCCGTGCTCTCCGCTCCCTGGGTCCTGGTTACGGAGCTGATAAGCCGGTAGTTCCTGGCAAGGTCCGTTGTCCTTCCCATCCGGATGAGGGCCTGCTGCAGGCATTCGAAGCCTGCCGTTCCCTCCTCCGTGCCGGCACGGTAATTATACAGGCCGGCGACCACGGCCAGCGTACGATCCGAGGCGCCGTTGGCCGCGGTCATACTGTAGTTTTCCGTAACAACGTCATTGAGTTTTACGGTAATATCGTCCTTATAAAAACGTTCGTTGCCGAAAATGCCTTCCTTCATGAAGCTGAAATCCATGGTAAAGGCGATTTCCGGGAAAGCAGACATGTCTGTCTGCAGGAAATGCACCGTGGGCTTTCCGAACCGCAGCATGGCATACAGCAGGGCCCCGGCGTGGGTATTGACATTGTCGTAATCACAGGGCACAGCGGACAGGGAATGGGCGGAAATCAGGTCGTCCACCGCTTTCTTAAGGTCCCTTAGATAGCCTTCCGCTTCCTCCGGCGTTTCCGCTTCATAGAAAGCCCGTCTGGCCGCTTCCACGTGAATGAGGTGTTCCTTGATAACGGAGGTCTCCCACAGCTCCGAGGACCGCTTAATCAGGGAATCAAAATCCCCGGCAGCCGCGTCCATCTCTCCAAGGAGGAGCTCCGTTTTCACCTTCTGCAGGTCCAGGTAGCCGTAGGCATCCCTCTGGAAGGACTGCTTTTCATCCAGGTAATTCAGCACCCTGCGGTAAACCACAAGGGCGGCATCCCGTCTGGCATCCTCCGCCTCTTCCCGGTACTCCTCCGCCCTGGCAGCGGTGGATGTATTGGCAATCCGTTTTTCCGCCGCAGCTGCGGTATCGAGAAGCGCCTTAATCTCCGCATCCTTCGTGCCGGACAGCTCGTCTGCCGACGCGTAGGCCTGCTGCATATACAGATTGGCAAGCAGGGAATAATCCGCCGGTTCCTGCCGTTCCTGGACCAGCTCCTCCGCCAAAGCGATGGCCTCGGAGAAGCGTTCATTTCGTACATAATAGCTGATTGCCAGGAGGCTCGTTTCCCTGTCTTCGGCGAAATTGGTCCGGATGGTCTGAATATCCTCCTCCGTCACCTCCGCGGCGCCCTGGGTGCGGACGGCTTTGTCCACGTCAAAATACAGGGTCCACAAGGGCCCCGCATCCAGCTTCAGGGCGGAGAAGCTGCGGTTGATCAGGGAGGTCATTTCCGTATACTGTACGGTTTTCCCCTTCAGCGCCCGTTCCGCAAGGCTGTTCAGACTGGTGCATATCTTCACCTGGTTCGGATCATAGGTTTCATTGCGCATATACCTGGCGCTGGAAAAATACAGCTGCGCATAATCCTCCTCCGCCGCCGCGGCCATGACCCGGATAAGGTCCCGGTGCTCCTGGGTTGCCCTGTCGTTGGCATGGATTACCTCCAGGGCGGAGGCGGTATCCCCGCCTGCCAGGTACCGGTAGGCCAGGTAAACGCCGGTTTCGTCACTGCCCTCCTCGGTCTTCATGGACCTCCAACTGAACAGCGCGGTAAAAATGAGCGCAAAAATCAAAACACACAAAAAGACCCAATCCTGCAGCCTTCGCCGGATCAGGAGCCTTTTGTGTGCTATGATATCCACAAGCAGTATTACAACAATAACAAGAATACCGATCAACGGTATGAACCGCTCCATCTGTCCATCACCTTTTCGGAAAAGTTAATGTTAAAAGAACGGGCCGGGATATTACGCCCGGCCCGGGATGATCAACCAGGGATTATTCTGCAGTTTCCTCTTCCTGCGCAGGTGCTTCCGCTTCCTCCGCGGGTGCTTCTTCGGCAGGCGCTTCCTCCGCTTTCAGCCTGGTGCCGCACATGAAGCAGAAGGCTGCATCCGGATCCACCTTCGCGCCGCACTCGGGGCAGACACCCTCCTGGGGAGCTGCTGCGGGTTTCGGGATTTCGGGAAGCTTTGTGCCGCATACGGTACAGAATCTGCTTTCCTTGGAAAGCTCTGCGCCGCACTCGGGGCAGACAATGATACCGCTCAGGTCTCTGATCTGGGCTTCGAAAGCAGCGATGCTTTCGTCGATTTCCGCCGTCTGATCAAAGAGATCCTTGAGGGATTCGGGAACATTGTCCTTGTTTTCAGTGTAGAATTTCTCACCGATCAGGGTATACAGCGCATCTCTTTCCTTCTTTGCGGAAGCAATCTTGGTGCGGATACCGAGAATTTCGGTTTTGTTTCTCGCTTCATTTACGCCGTTGGCTATAGTCTGTCTTAAAGTCTCAATCATGAATTCAATACCTCCTGTAGTGCAATGCCTCTTGTATGATTATACAATAACTTCGGTAGCTTGTGAACCGTTTTCTCCGGTTTCAGGCTGATATTAACATGAATTTTTGTTCTGACTGTGAACGGCTGATAAAAAAATCCGGAAGATTATTAAGTATTTCTTATCTTCTTTCTCCGGTCAGTCCTCGTCCTTGCGCATGCGCATCATCAGCTCAAGGACGGCCTCCCTGGGGCTTTTACCATGGAAAAGGATCTCGTTGACCTCCCGCACAATGGGCATGTCCACGCCGTATTTTTCGGCCAGCGCCAGGGCGGCCTTTGCGGAATAGACCCCCTCCACCACCATGTGCACCTCCTCCATGGCCTCTTCCATGGATTTGCCCTGGCCCATGAGGAAGCCGGCCTTGCGGTTCCGGCTGTGGACCGAAGCGCAGGTAACCACCAGGTCGCCGATGCCGGAGAGGCCGTAGAAGGTAGCCCTGTCCGCGCCCATGGCTTCGCCCAGGCGGGAAATCTCCGCGATGCCCCGGGTAATGAGGGCAGCCTTCGTATTGTCGCCGTAGCCCAGGCCGTCGCTCATGCCTGCGGCCAGGGCAATGACGTTTTTCAGCGCGGCGCCAATTTCAATTCCCAGCATATCCATGGAAACGTAAACCCGGAACACCCTGTTCATGAACAGGTCGCGGATGTAGCTGCAGGTCTTCCGGTCATGGGCGCCCACGGTAATGGTGGTGGGCAGTCCTCTTCCCACCTCCTCCGCATGGCTGGGGCCGGAAAGCACCGCCACGTCCGCATCCGGGATTTCCTCCTCGATGACATCGGTCATGATCTTCAGGGAAGCCTCCTCGATGCCCTTGGCCAGGTTGACCACAACCTGTCCCGGCGCGATATAGGGCTTCATCTTCCGCGCGGTCGTCCGCACTGCGGTGGAAGGCACCACCAGCACCACCAGGTCCATGCCCTTCACCGCGGCCTCCAGGTCACAGGTATAGACTACGCTGTCCGGCAGCACCACGCCCGGAAGCTTGTCCGTATTCTCGTGATGGGCTTCAAACATTGCGGTTTCCTCCTCCAGGTAGGACCAGAGGGTCACCGAATGACCGTTGCCGGCAAGCAGCCAGCAGATGGCTGTTCCCCAGCTTCCCGAGCCGATAACACCGATATTTGCCATGTCAATTCCTCCGATAGATGTTGATTTATGAACGATGAATACTGAATTTGTTTTCCGTGCCAGTGGCAAGCCTCCTGATATTTGCCCGGTGCTGGACAAAATTCAGAAGCGTCAGCAGGCCGAATATCACGCACATTTCCACGCAGGCCCCTGTCGGCAGGGGATACCTGCCCAGCAGGCAGGAAACCAGGACGGACACGAAAAAGCCGCTTTCCAGGCACAGTGAACCCAGGGATACATACCGGGTGGCAATGGCCGGGATGAAAAAGCAGGCGGCGGCAATGGGAACCAGGATCCAGTCCCCGAAGGCCAGGATCATGCCCGCAGAGGCGGCCACGCCCTTTCCTCCCTTAAAGCCCAGGTAGAAGGGGAAATCATGCCCCAGCACGGTGCCCGCGCAGGCGTATACGCCGTAGAGCACGGCCAGGCCAGTGGACCGGTAAATGGCCCTGACAACCACCGCTGCGGCAATACATTTAAGGATATCCACCGCCAGGGTGATAATACCCGCCTTCAGTCCCAGCACCCGTAAGGTGTTGGTGGTGCCGGCATTGCCGCTGCCCTTCGTGCGGATATCGATGCCCTTTATCCGGCCGATGATGTAGGAGGTCTGGATCAGGCCGAAAGCATAGCCGATGACCAGGCTGATGATTCGTTCCATATTACTGTTTCTCCGAACGTTCTCTGATAATAAAATGTATGGCCGTACCGCCGAAGCCGAAGGCTTCACGAAGCCGGTTCTCCAGGTACCTCTGATAGGAGAAATGCATCAGCTTCTTGTCGTTGACGAAAATGACGAAGGTCGGCGGCTTCACCGATACCTGGGTCATGTAGAAAATCTTAAGGCGCCTGCCCTTGTCCGAGGGGGGCTGCTGCAGGGCCACGGCTTCCGTGAGGATTTCATTCAGGACGCCGGTGGCAATCCGCAGGGTCTGGTTCTGCAGAACCGTCTCCACCATGTCCAGAAGCTTCATCAGCCGCTGGCCGGTGAGGGCGGAGACGAAGACGATTTCCGCGTAGGGGACAAAGGAAAGGATGTTCCGGATGTCCCTGGTGTATTCCTTCACGGTGGCGTTGTCCTTCTCCACCGCATCCCACTTGTTCACGGCGATGATGAGGCCCTTGCCCCGCTCATGGGCGATGCCGGCAATCTTCGCATCCTGCTCGGTCACGCCCTCCACCGCGTCGATGACGATGACGCAGACGTCGCAGCGCTCCACGGCGGATACGGTACGGATAATGCTGTACCGCTCCAGCTCTTCCTTAATCTTGCTCTTCCGCCTGAGTCCCGCGGTATCGATGAAAATATAATCCTTGCCGGAGACCTTCACCCGGGTGTCAATGGCATCCCTGGTGGTACCGGCTATGGGTGAAACGATAACCCGGTTTTCGCCCAGAAGTTTATTGATGATGGAGGATTTGCCCACGTTCGGCTTGCCCACGATGGCAATCTTCGGGGTATCCTCCTCTTCCTCCGTATTTCCGGAAAGGGGGCATTTCTCCGCCACCGCATCCAGAAGGTCGCCCAGTCCCTGCTTTCCTTCTGCGGAAATCGGGTAGGGCTCGCCGATGCCCAGGTTGTAGAACTCGTAAACCTCCATGGACTGCTCCCTGAAGTTGTCCACCTTGTTTACCGCCAGAACCACGGGCTTTGCGCTCCTGCGGAGCATATCCGCCACCTTCGCGTCCGCGTCCACCAGTCCCTGGCGCACGTCGGTCATGAAGATAATCACGTCCGCCGTATCAATGGCGATCTGGGCCTGCTCCCGCATCCGGCTCAGGATAATCTCCGAGCTTTCCGGCTCGATGCCGCCGGTATCGATGAGGGTGTAGCTTCTGTCCAGCCAGGTAATGTCCGCGTAGATGCGGTCCCGGGTAACCCCAGGGGTATCCTTTACGATGGATATTCTCTCTCCCGCCAGGGCATTGAAGAGGGTGGATTTGCCCACATTAGGTCTCCCAACCACTGCGATCACGGGTTTGCTCATAGGTCTGTCTCCTTGTTCTGTCCTTGTCGGAGTATTCCCCCAGTATCGCCGAAAGGAAGGCTTCCCCGTCGGAATCCACGGGGATCAGGGGGGTCTGTAGGGTTTCTCTTGCCTCGTTAAGTGTCATGTCGTCCAGGAAAATATCCTCGTCCGCCTTCAGCATGCAGGAGGAAATCAGCACCCGGTCGCCCAGGGGCTGTCCGGCAAGCTGTTCCGTCAGGTCTTTTCCCGTAATCAGGCCGGCCACGGTTATCCTGCTGCCGAAAAAACGGTTTTCTATGGGGATGACGTTGATGTGAAGCTTCGGGTAATGCCGGCGTATGCTTTCGCTCAAAGCCCGGATGGCCGGTGCAGCCAGTCTTCCGGTGGCGATGGTGATACTTCCGCTTCTTTCGTCTCCCTCGCGGGCCGAAAGGGCTTCTCTTACCTCCACCTCCAGGAGTCTCAGCATGCCCACGCCGTTTTCCAGCTGGACATAGCCGTCGTACTCCCCGTCCTGGGGCAGGGGCAGCTCCGCGGTCAGGTACCATTCGTCGGAGGCGTAGACCGTATTCCGGCCGTATTTGTCCCGGAAGGTTTTCTGCCAGCGGCCGATCTGTGAAAGCACCGCTCTCGCATCCTCCTTTGTAAAAGGAAGAAGCGCGGGCAGGCCTTCCCGGTAGTCCGTCAGGCCCACGGGCACCACGGACACGCTCACCAGGTTTTCACCCAGCCTGCTCAGTTCGGAAAAGGAATAATCCAGCTCCTGTCCGTCGTTTACCCCCTTGCAGAGCACGATCTGGCCGTTTACCTCGATGCCCGCCTCCGTCAGCCTCCGGGTCTTTTCGAAAACATCCCCGGCGAACCGGTTGTTCAGCATCCGGCAGCGAAGCGCCGGATTCATGGCCTGGAAGGAAATATTGATGGGGGACAGATGGTACCGGATAATCCGGTCAAGGTCCGCGTCATCCATATTTGTCAGGGTGACATAATTTCCCTGCAGGAAGGAAAGCCTGGAATCGTCATCCTTGAAATACAGGGTATCCCGCATCCCCGGGGGCATCTGGTCGATAAAGCAGAAGATGCAGTTGTTCCGGCACCGCCGGTAGCTGTCCATGAGGTCCTCCGCAAAATGCATGCCCAGGCCCTCGTCCGCGTCCTTTTCCACCTCAAGGAGCCACTCCTCTCCGTCTTTTCTGCGAATGAGGATTTCCAGGTACTCGTCCTCGGACAGGAAATGATAGTCCAGGATGTCCTGCACGGGGCTGCCGTTGATGGAGACCAGCTCGTCGCCGGGCTCCAGCTGCATTTCCTCCGCTATGCTGTCCCCGTCAATTCGGGTAATAATCTGTTTCATGTATTCTCTCTTTTATCAGACGGTATAAATAATGATGCCGGCAATGATGATCAGGTTGCCGATAAGCTTCCCCCTGGAAATCTTTTCCTTCAGGATGGCGTGGGAAAGAATCAGGACGAAGACGTAGGCCGCACTGTCGATGACCGCACCGTATTTCAGGTCCACGCGGGTGTAGCAGACGGTATTGAGCAGCAGTACGCCGAAAAACATCAGGTAGGCGACCACTACCCGCCAGTTCAGGTATTCCTTAATCCAGGAGGAATGCTCCTTATTGGCACTTTGCTTCAGCAGAATCTGGGAAATGGAGGAAACAAAGGTGCCGGCCAGCATGATAAGCATAAAGACTCTATTCATATTTCGCCACCACGATAACGCCGATGATAATCACCAGCATCCCTATGATATTCCTTACGGAAAGGCTCTCATGCATGATGACCACAGCCCAGACCTGGGTCCAGAGGATATATACGCTCTTGTTTGCATAAGCGGTGGACAGAGAAAACTTCTTGATGACCTGCTGCCAGCAGATGGCGTACACGCCGCAGTTGGCGATCATCAGGAACAGAAAGAGATACAGCAGCTTGCTTTTCAGGCCGTACTGGTTCAGCTGGTTGCTGGCCAGCTTTGCGAAAAGGCTGGTCAGGGAAAACAGCGCAATATTCAGGTGAAGCTGGATATACGACTTGATTTTTTCCGTACGTTCCATTTATATAAGGTTCCTTTTTTTATTTTCCGGCAGCCGAAAGTAAGCCGGAACCGGCATTCGTTTGATTCTATCACGGTTTCTGCCGCCTTTCAAGCATCGGGCGAATAATATTCCTCTTCTTCTTCCGTAATAACCGCCCGGCCGGCCGTGGCCTCCACTGCCGCCTTGACCAGGGCATTTTTCCGCTCCGTGGGCACGATCAGGGTGTAGGCCACCCGGTCGGTGTAGTCGCTGAACAGTACCTTTGCCTCCTCCTTTGCGAAAAGATACTGCAGCTTCCCCGCATCGGTATATTCCGCCCGGATGATGAGGCGCATGCCCCTGGCCATGGTGATTCTGACAGCCGCTGCCGCCGCCTCTTCTGCCGCTGCGGTGTAGGCCCGCACCAGGCCGCCGGTACCGAGAAGGGTGCCGCCGAAATACCGGGTGACCACCAGGCAGACGTCTGCAAGGTTTGCGCCATTTAACACCTCCAGCATGGGTTTTCCCGCGGTGCCCGAGGGCTCGCCGTCGTCACTGAAGCGGGAAAGGCCCTCTCCTCCGGCAAGGATGTAGGCGTAGCAGTTGTGCCTGGCATCCCAGTATTTCTTTCTTTTCTCCTCTATAAAGGCCAGGGCCTCCTCCTCGGAGGACACATGGACAAGGCTGCCGATGAACCGGGAGCGTTTTTCCGTATATTCCCCGGTGCTCTCACCGGAAACGGTCTGGTAGGAAAGCATCATTTCTTCATATCCTTCAAAAATCCGTACATGCCGCACCTAAAGCCTCTGCGGCAGCTTCTTTATATAAGTATAGCTTTTCTTTCCCGGTCAGGCAAGCATCTTGAAAGAAAAGGAGGATAATGGTATAATATATAGATATTATATAGTTCATCCTGCCCTTTGCCGGACGGGAAATGCAGCTATGTGAAAGGAAAACACTATGAATTTCGGCAAAGAAGGCGTTCTGGCCAAAACAGAGGCTCTTGAATCCAAACAGACGATGCGTGCCCGCTCTGCGGGTGTATTGTCCGCGAAAATCCTGCTTCTGATTATTATTGCCGCCCTGGTACTGCTTATCTCCGCAGGAATAGGCGCCTACAGCGGTATTCTGGCCACCTGTCCCGATATCGACGCGGTAAATATCATGCCCGTGGGCCAGGCCACCTTTGTCTATGACAGCGAAGGCAACCAGATTCAGAAGCTGAACCTGAGCTCGGGCAACCGGGTATCCATCAGTATTGAAGAAATCCCCTTGAATATGCAGCATGCCATCGTGGCCATCGAGGACTCCCGTTTCTACGAGCACAACGGCGTGGACCCCATCGGCATGGTCCGGGCCCTGGTCATGGCCGTGCGTACCGGTTTTGAACGGACGGAAGGCGCGAGCACCATCACCCAGCAGCTGCTGAAAAACAACGTCTTTACCAACTGGACGGAGGAAACCAAGATCCAGAGCATCCGGAGAAAGATCCAGGAGCAGTATCTGGCCATCGAACTGGAGAAATACCTGACCGCCCAGGGCAAGGACCCCAAGGCGGTTATCCTGGGCAACTACCTGAATACCGTCAATTTCGGCGCGGGCTGCTACGGCGTGGAAACCGCCGCCCAGAATTACTTCGGCAAGAGCGCCAGGAACCTGACCCTTTCGGAATGCGCGGTCCTGGCGGCGATTCCCCAGAATCCCTCCCGGTACAATCCCAGAAGGCATCCCGATTACAATGCGGACCGCAGAGAAATCGTCCTGGAATACATGCTCAACCAGGGCTATATCACCCGGACGGAATACATGGAGGCCATGAATGACGACGTCTATGCCCGTATCCTTGACGGCAGCCAGACCTCGGACGATATGGCCTACTCCTACTTCATCGACACCCTGATCGATGAGGTGAAGAATGACCTGATTACGGAAAAGGGCTACACGGAGGTGCAGGCTTCCGTGGCCGTCTACAGCGGCGGACTGCGGATTTACTCCACCCAGGATTCCCGGATCCAGCAGATCATGACCGAGGAATTTGAAAACGAGGAAAACTTCCCCAACGAACCGGTGGTGGCCCTGGACTGGGCGCTTTCCGTGGATCACGCCAACGGTGAGCGGGAGCATTACAGCCGTGAGATGCTGCAGAAGCATTTCCGGGAAATTGACGAGAACTTCGACCTGCTCTTCGATTCCGAAGAGGAAGCACGGGCTTATATCGACCAGTACAAGGCCTTCGTGCTGAAGGAAGACGACACGATTATTGCGGAAAGAGCCAGCTTTACCGTACAGCCCCAGGCCTGCATGACGGTCATCGACCAGAGAACCGGCCATATCGTGGGCATCATCGGCGGCAGGGGAAAGAAAACCGCAAGCCTGACCCTGAACCGGGCTTCCGACTCCACCCGTCAGCCGGGCTCCACCTTCAAGATTCTCTCCACCTACGGCCCTGCCCTGGATATGGGCGTCATCAATCTTTCCAGCCGGGTTGTGGATGAGCCCTACAGCTACACCGACGGTACCCCCGTCCACAATTCGGACGACCAGTATCGGGGCGAAATCACCATCCGTACCGCCATCGAAGACTCCGTCAACGTGGCCGCCATCAAGACGATTACCACGATATCTCCCCGGACCGGTTTTGAATATCTGACCCGTCTTGGCTTTACCACCCTGGTGGACAGCACAACCAACGGCGACGTTATCCAGCCCCTGGCCCTGGGCGGCCTGACCCGGGGCGTCACGAACCTGGAGCTGACGGCAGCCTATGCCGCCATCGCCAACAAGGGCGTCTACAACAAGCCGGTCTGCTACACGAAGGTTACGGATGCCGACGGCAACGTCATCCTTTCCAATACACCGGAAAATACCCGTGTCTTCTCCGAAAGCACGGCGTTCCTGCTGACCAGCGCCATGATGGACGTAGTCAGCTTCGGTACGGGCACCCCCTTCCAGCTGGACAACATGGTTCTGGCCGGCAAGACCGGTACCACCACCGTATACAGGGATATGGTATTTGCAGGCTTTACCCCCTATTATACCTCCGCCATCTGGGCCGGATATGACGTAGGCGCGGTACTGCCGCCGGAATACCGCAGCTACCAGCAGCTGCTGTACACCCGCATCATGAACCGGATTCACGAGGGTTATCCCTATACGGGCTTTGAAGTGCCGCCCACCGTTAAGGCGGTGAAGCTGTGCGCCGCTTCCGGGCTGCTGGCCGGCGAAGGCTGCAACGTGGTTACCGAATTCTTCGAAGCCGACAAGGTGCCTACCGTTACCTGTACGGCCCACAAACCCACACCGACACCCACGCCGGTTCCCACGGTGAAGAATCCCGAAAAGCCGGGACTTGTCCATCATACGCCGCAGACCCACACCACACCGGAACCCACCCAGGAGCCGGAGGAAGAGAATGAGGATGCGGAAAACAACGATTAAGTATGCAACTGTTGTTTATGCATAATTAAAAGAGGAGAAAACATGAAGAAAATCCCGTTAATGCTTGCACTGGCAGCAGTACTGGCTATGACTGCCGCCTGCAGCAGCACCGAACCGGCACAGACATCTTCTTCCGGTTCCTCGTCTTCCCAGGCGGAATCCGCCAGCACCTCCGCCGCCAGCGCCTCTTCCGAGGACAGCCGCGCCCCGGCGGACATCTCCGAAGCTGCCATGGACAACTTCCTTGCCAGGCTTTCGGAAGGCAACTACGTCATGGACGCGAAGAACTACCTGAAAACCACCGTATCCTCAGAAAACCAGCTCTGCCTTGATTACGTGGACGAAAGCTACTCCGATTTCGCCGTCATGAGCGTAAATAACGAAGTATTCCAGGCAAAGCTCACCGAAGACGGTCTTGGAGACGCAGCCTTCCTTGGTGAAGGCACCGCGCTGGAAGCCGCCTCCGACAGGCTGCCCACCGTGTGGCTGTCGGAAGAAGTGTCGGGCGGAAACATTTTCAACGTATTCTTCAACGACACGGCCGCACCCCTGACCTTTACCTCTTATGACGACAACCTGAAAACCAGCGTGGCAGGCTTTGCCGGCTACGGCCAGAACCTGGTGCGCCTGATGCATGAGGTGTACCTGACCCTGGATGCGGAGAATCCCACCACCGCCCGCATCACCGCGGAGATGGATGAGGACGTGGTTGCCCGTATTGCCCCGGATGACATCGACATTACCATCACCTTCGGCGGCGCCGAAACCAATGCAGCTGCCGATGCCTGGATGAGCAGTCCGGTTTATCCCAAAGCCCGTACCGCCTGGAATGATACGGATGAATTCATCTTCAACTCCGTATTCATCACTACCGACGGCGCCAGCCTCCTGCCCTTCCCCGCCTTTGCCAGCTATGCCCTCCTGAACGATACGGAGGACTTTGTACGGAAAGAACAGGCAACGCTCCGGGATTCCCACGCTACGGAAGAGGACGTGAACGCCTATCTTGCCGAGCTGGAGAAGGCCGGCTTTGAAAAAGCCGAAGAAACGGACGAAGACGGTGCCGTACACACCTGGTACCGCAAGCTGCTTCGCGAGGACTACCACTGCTACGCCTCCGTCTGCGTGGAATACAACAACGGCGCCGATATAATCGCGAAAAAGTACTATGACATGCCCGCCTACGATACCCTGGAGGCTGTCAATTCGGTTCTTCCGGAACACGGCTATCCTGCGCTTCCCGATGCGATTGAAGGTCTGAACGAAATCCACGCCCTTGACCATGTGGATGAGGCTACTGAGGGCTGGCTGTATTTCTTTGATTACGACACGGTTCTCTATGTGGACATGACCTTCGACGATGATGACGCCGCTGTGGCCTTCATCAACGAGTACAGGGAAATCCTGGAAAATACCGGCTTTACTCTGGAAACCACGCCGGAGGAGGTTCCGATGGAGGAAGAAGAATCCTCTCACATGCTGGGTGAATCCATAGGCGAAGTGCATTTCCATCCGCTGAAAGACGAGGTTGCGGAAAATACCGATGAGCGGTACGTATCAGAAAACGGCTTTGCAGATTTCAGATATCTGTACGGCGGCGACGGCAAGCTGACCCTCCGGTTCAAGGCTCAGACCTACATCTATGCCAAGGAGGCTGCTGCCATCATCAGTGACGCCGGCTTCCCGGCCATCGAGCTGACCGAGCCGACCACCGTCCGTAACCTGGCCAAATTCCAGAAGGCCCAGTATGACAGGGATGTCACTCTGTGCCTGTCCGTAAGCCAGAACTTCGCCGACAATGCGGCCGCGGAAAGCTTCCTTGACAGCTACACCGCAGCCCTGGAGGAAGCCGGTTTCCTGTCCGGCGCTCCCGGCAATGTAGGCTCCTTAAAGACCTACGCCTGGTACAACGACGTGGGAATGGCAGTCTGCTTCGACTACTTCCCCTCCGACACCAATCCGCAGATTTACTTCGATTTCATCGCACCGTAAGTCGGAAGACTTCGGTCTGAAAAAGCAAAAAAACAAGCGGCGGTCCTGTGACCGCCGCTTTTACTATTTACCATTTTTCATGCATTTGCCTGCAGTCTTCATTACCGTCCTTAACCTGTTTTGTCCTGTCCTTTTCGTGTACGACCAGGCCGATGGTTTTGGCGTTCACCGCCAGGTCCAGCCGGTTTTTGTAGCCTGTCTTTTCCAGCATGTTCTGGATATGCCGTTTGACCGTGTATTCGGAGATATGCAGGGTTTCCGCGATTTCCTCATTGGTCAGGTTCCGGGTAAGCTCCCGTAAGACATCCAGCTCCCGTTCCGACAGGCCGGTCTTCGTCAATGCGCCGAATTCGGGATTCGGCGGCGTGCCGGGGTACACGGATTCGCCGTTCATGGTCCTGTCCATCACCTCCAGCAGGGTGATTTCCGGGTATTCCTTGAACCAGAAGCTGTCAATCCCGGCCTTCCTGGCCTTCTCAATCCACTCGAACTCCGCTGTGGAGGTGGTCAGGATTATCTTTATCCGTTCATTGTTGTTCTTGATAATCCTGGCACAGGTCAGTCCGTCCAGCCCGTACTTCATCATTACGTCCATGATGACGAGGTCCACGGGATGCGTATTGCACCAGGAGACAGCCATCTCCGCATTGGCAAAGGAGGCTGCCAGTTCATAATCCTTCGAAGCCTGCACCTGCAGTTCAAAAAATCCCCTGGAAATATACTCGTCGTCTGCCACCAATACCCTGATTTTCTCACTCATACATGCTCACCCCGTTTTCAAGGACGCAAAAAACGCACACTTTCCCACTTTGATACAGTTATTATAGGAAATCCGAAAGGGTATTGTCATGGTCTTCAGGAACCATTTTACAGACGGTCCGGGAAACGGCTATTCCGCCGCGGCTTTTGCTTCCTTCGGCAGGGTTATGGTAAGCTTTACCAGGGGCCGGTCTTCCAGCTTCATGGTTCCCTTTGCTGCTTCGACCAGGGTGCGCAGGGACAAAAGTCCGCCGGATTCCGTGATCGCCTTTTCCGGCGGCCGGCCGTTGGTCTGCAGGGTGTATACCGTTTCCCGGCCGGTATCCTTAAGCAGCAGGGTAAGGGTGTCGCCGTCCGCGTGCTTCACGGCATTGGTTGCACATTCGATGACGGCGGCTGCAAGAATGCTCCGCGGCTCCTCTTCGCCCGGAAGGACGCCGGTGATTTCCACCCGGACACCTATCGTCTCCGCCTGCTTCAGGGCTTCCGCCAGCGGATCCCGGGTCATCTCCTCCTGCTCATACTCCCGCAGAAGGCTGGTGTTTGTATTCTTCAGCGCCTGCAGCAGGTTCTCCTCGCTGACGGCAGAAGGATCGTTCAGGTAGTGCCTGCTTTCCAGCAGGATACTGCCCAGCTCATTGTGTACGGCCATCCGGGCGGTCAGCAGCTCCTGGGCAGCGACAATCCGGGCGGCCTGCCGGTTGTAGACCGCCAGACGCTCCTGAATATCCAGAAGCCTGGCATTCATTCCCGCAAGCTCCTTCGTCACAGCGGTCTGTCTGGTAACGTCCGTGGCAGTAAGCTGGGTATAAGGCGCAGCGTCAACGAAAATCTTCTTTTCCACGGTCTGCCAGACCGTACCGGTGGGCAGCGTGACCTGCAGTCCGTGTTCCGGATCTGCCTGTCCCTCCGCCTGCAGGGCTTCCCTGAAATCAGAAAGGTCGGTGAGGGGCTTTTCGCGCAGGGTACGGTACATACGGCTCATGGTCAGGTTGCTGAAGACAACGATATCCTCCGGTACGGCATAGGCAATCCCTGCCGGAAGCAGATCCATCGTCTCCTTGATGCTTTCAAAGGTCGGGTGTTCCTTCCTGTAGCGAAGCATATTCAGGAAAAGCACCAGGAGGATTACGGCCGTCACGGCCTCATACAGGAACAATGTCCAGACCGGAAGCCCCGTAAAGGCCGACCGCGGGGCAGGCAGGGGAATAGGAACGTCTGTCCGGAAATGGTTCGAATCAATGTCCATAAAGAGGAACCAGAGGCACAGAAAGCTCGCCAGCGTGTGCAGCAGCAGGCCAAGCCGGTACCGCCGGCTTCTTCCGAGCAGGAAGGCGGCAAAAAGCAATGCCATCTGCGCAGTAAGCAACAGATACAGGATGCCTGAAAGCGGCTGTCTTACCGGGGAAAAGATGGCTTCATGAATCGTCATGCAGGCACCTCCTTTCCCGGAAGGATATCGATGTAAAGGATATCCTCGCTTCTTCGCAGCGTGACGGGAAGGGAAATCTCTTCCGTGCCGGGGTCTTTATCCGTATCGGCCGCCAGCCGGAGGCCGCCGTCCTTCCAGGACACCATAAGGGAGTTCGCCTTTCCTGTCAGCTGTTCGGCAAGACCCTCGAAGGCATCGTAGAGCGCCACAAGCTGCCGGGCAGGAAGGTTCTCTTCTCCCGGAATCCCGGCCGTTGTCCGAAGGCCTGCAAGGGTCAGGTAATAGGCCGACTCCTGAAGTGCCAGCGCAAGCTCCCCGGACTGCAGGGTATCATTTTCCGAGGCCAGAAGAAGGAGGTTGGTCTTTCTCTTGACGTAGGCATTCAGGACGGAAACCGCAGCGATATTTTCCCTGAAGCTGTCCGTGCCCGGCTGTGCATGGTCAAGAAGCCCGCTTATCCGTTTCTGGACGGGATAGAGCTCTTCCGCGATTTCATGATAAATCCTGTGGCGGGACTGCAGGAAGGCATCCTTTTCCTTCTGCTCGGTCTCCGCGCGGATCAGGTCATTTTCCTGCCTGATGGTTTCATTGGCCTGCCGAAGCTTTTCCTGCACGCGGCGGATGCCGCTCTCGTCCTCCGCCCAGAAGGAATAGCCGGCATGGATTTCCCTGCCGTACAGCATCCGGTTTCCCGGCAGCTCGACAGGTCCGCTCAGGGAAGCCAGAAGCGCCTCCCTGTCTGCGGCAAGCGCGGCCTGGGTACTGTATGCAGGCGCAAGCCTCCTGTCCGTGATCAGGACCGGCAGCTGCAGCATACGGAAGAAGCCTGTATAATTTTCATTATAGGGGATAAGCCGGTAGCGGATACAGATTTCGAAGATCGCCAGCAGGCCGAAGGTATTGGCCTCCGGAACGTTGTAGGGACGGTACAGGGTATAGCGGTCCAGATACAGAAGATCGAGCAGCACGATGCCGACCCACAGGGCAATGACAGGCAGAAGAACCCGCAAAGGCCTTCCGGGCCTGCGGGCGGTTATGCCGAGCAGGAGGAAGATGCCGGCTGCAATTGCCAGAACAATCCAGGCGTACAGCAGGAGGAAAACCGGTCCGCGGGTAAAGGTGCCGGTATCCGCGATGAAACCGGCCAGTTCTGTATTGGGTTTATAGACAAGAAAGTGCAGATCATTGGTCATGCAGATGGCGGCAAGAAGAACCGCCGGAAGCAGGAGCAGGTTTTCCCGCCGTGCCCCCTCTTTCTGTTCCCCGCGCCGGATCCGGATACAGCTGATGAGAAAGAAGGCCGGAATCAGCATCTGGGGAATCCAGTAGGCATAGGCGAAATAACGAAGCACAACGGGTTCCACTGCAAAACGGTATTTGAAGATCCGTAGCAGCAGGTACAGCAGCATCAGAAGCGACGCGCCGAAGATGCTGTTCCTGGCAGCAGAGGGAAGGAGCCGTACGCGCACGGAGCGGATCCAGAAAAGCAGCAGGCCGGTCAGGAGTACATAGTTAAGGGCCGTCATCAGGCTGGCCGGCACCTGCTCGAAGACTCTGCTTAACACATTGGCAAGCCCGGCCAGAAGCAGGATGATGATGAACAGCCAGGTATTTTTGTTCTGTTCTGTTACACGCATGGTGCTTCCTCCCTTCTCCGGCCGCCGGCTTACCTGGTTTTATCTTTGGGTAAGGACCAGTCTTGCGCAGCCGTAAATACCGGCGTTGTTGCCCAGGGATGCCCGGATAATCGGGGTATCCGCTGCCGGGTAAAAGACGTGTTTCCTGTAGGCTTCCCGCACCGGGATGAGAAGGGCTTCCCCCGCATGGGAGATGCCGCCGCCTATAAGGATGACCTCCGGGTCCAGGATGGAGGCAAATACCGCAAGCCCCCGGCCCAGGTTGGCGGCATATTCCGCCACGATTTCGGCGCAGAGGGTATTTCCCTTTCCTGCTGCCGTGAAGATTTCCTTCGGATTCAGTTTCTCAAGAGGTACGCCGTCAATACTGCCGGAGGGCGCGTATTTCGCAGCGGTGCGCATCATGCCGCGTGCGGAGCAGAGCTGTTCAAAGCAGCCGGTATTCCCGCAGCCGCATTTTTCCTGAAGCTCGGGAAACAAGGCGGTGTGGCCGACCTCGCCTGCCGAGCCGTGGGCGCCTGCCAGGATCCTGCCCCCGATGATGACGCCGGCCCCTACGCCGGTTCCCAGGGTCACCATGATCAGGTTTTCTGTATTTTTACCGCTGCCCATCCACTGCTCACCCAGGGCTGCCGCATTGGCGTCATTGGCGCAGACCACGGGCAGGTCCGTGATGGCGGACAGCTCGGAGGCCGCATCCTTTTCGCCCTCCCAGCCGATATTTACGCCGGTAAGTACCAGTCCCTCTCTCGAGACTGCGCCGGGCACGTCCAGGCCGATGCCCTCCACCTCTTCCATCGGAATATTCTCCCGCTGCATAAAGGCGAGCAGGCTTTTGCCGATATCCGGAATAATCTGTCTGCCGCCCTCTTCCTTCACCGTGGGAATCTCCCACTGGTTCAGCAGCGCTCCGTCCGTCCGGAAAAAACCGAGTTTAACTGTTGTACCGCCCAAATCGGCGCCGAAAACATATTTCTTCATGATTTCTGCCTTCTTTTCTCCAGGATTCTTTCCTGGATCCGCCTGGTCAGCTCTGCCGCCGCATCATAACCCATCTTCTTCTGGCGGTGGTTCAGGGCCGTGGTCTCGGTGATAACCGCCACGTTTCTGCCCGGCCGGATGGGGATGGTATAGGTGACCACCTTGTTGCCCAGGATTTCCGTGTACTCGTTGTCCAGTCCAAGACGGTTGTAGACCGCTTCGTTGTCCCACTCCACCAGCTTGATGACCAAGTCAATTTCGTGGGTTTCCTCCACGCTTTCCACACCGAACAGGGTTTTCACGTCAATGATGCCCGCGCCGCGCAGCTCGATGAAATGCCGGGTAATATCCGGCGCGGTGCCCACCAGCCTGGTTTCAGAAACCTTGCGGATCTCCACCGCGTCGTCACTGATGAGCCGGTGTCCTCTTTTTACCAGCTCCAGGGCCGCCTCGCTCTTGCCGATGCCGCTCTCGCCCATCAGGAGGACGCCTTCGCCGAATACGTCCACCAGCACGCCGTGCAGGGTGATGGTGGGGGCCAGCGTCTCGCCCAGGAACCGGATCAGCTCCGCTTCAAAGGGAGAGCTCTTCATCGGGGTGCCGTAGGCCGGCACATTGTATTTCCGGTTGATGGCCAGAATATCCTTGTAGGGCTTCAGGCTGTTGGTGAATATGACGCAGGGAACAATCCGGGAGACCAGGTTCTCATAGGCCTCCAGCGCCTTTTCCTTCTTCAGGCTGTTCAGATACAGGATTTCCACGTTGCCCATCACCTGCACCCGCTTGTTCTGGAATTTCTTGAAAAAGCCGGTCAGCTGGATACCCGGACGGTTGACCTCGGGAATATAGATCCGCCGGTCCTCCAGCTCCATTTCCGGGGTATAATCAATCAGCTCCAGCTTTTCTACCAAATCATTCATCTTGATGTAATCCATCGTCCTTCTCCTGTTCACTGTTATGAAAGAATTCCCAGACAGACCGGGCGGAGCGCAAGTCCATGGAGGGTATCGCCGCCAGCTCCTCGACGGAAGCCGCCCGCACCGCTTCCTGGTTCTCAAACCGCTTCATCAGCTCCCTGCGCCTTGCAGGGCCGATATTGGGGATGTCGTCCAGGATGGAATGCACCTGGTTTTTGCCCCGCAGCAGGCGGTGGTAGGTAATGGCAAACCGGTGGGCCTCGTCCTGGATCCGGGTAATCAGCTTAAAGCCTTCGCTGTCCCTGTCAATGGGGAGCTCCACGTTGTTGAAGTAAATGCCCCGGGTCCGGTGTTTGTCATCCTTGACCATGCCCGCCACCGGTATGGTCAGGCCCAGCCGGTCCAGGATTTCCAGGCAGATGTTGACCTGGCCTTTGCCGCCGTCCATCAGCAGCAGGTCCGGCAGCACGTCAAACTTCACGTCGCCGGCCTTTGCCCGGGCAAACCGCCGGGTGAGCACCTCCTCCATGCTGGCATAATCATTCGGCCCCTCCACGGCCTTTATCCGGAATTTCCGGTAATCCTTCCGTTTGGGTTTGCCCTTCTCGTACACCACCATGGAGCCTACGGCCTGAAAGCCGCTGATGTTGGAAATATCAAAGGCCTCCATTCTGTCCGCGCAGGGAAGCTCCAGAAGGCTCCTGATTTCCTCCACGGCGCCTTTTGTCCGGCTCTCTTCGTTTTTAAGCCGGGTCACATCCTGCTCCAGCAGGATTTCCGCATTGTGGACAGCCAGCTCCACCAGCTTCTCCTTAGCGCCGCGCCTGGGCACGGTCAGGGTTACCCGGCCGCCCCGCTTTTCCGTAAGCCAGCTTTCCAGCAGGTCCATATCGGCGGATTCCTCGGAAAGAATCAGCTTGCCCGGTATAAAGGGCGTTTCGGAATAATACTGCTTTAAAAAGCCGGCCATGATTTCACTCCGCTCCTCGTCGGGATCGGACTTCAGGTAATAATGCTCCCGTCCGATAAGCTTTCCCTCCCGGACGAAGAATACCTGGGCAATGGCCCCCTCTTCTCCCCGGGCCAGGGCCACGATGTCACTGTCGTCCCCGCCGGTAAAGGAGGCCTTCTGGCTTTGCTTCAGCCGGTTGATGGATTCGATCTGGTCCCGGTAAAGGGCCGCCTCCTCGAAAAGAAGGTCCGCGGAGGCCTTTTTCATCTTCGCGGTCAGGTCCGCCGTAATCTCCCGGTAATCCCCGCCCAGAAAGCTTAAGGCCCGGTTTACCTGCAGGGCATATTCCTCCGGCGTGATTTTGCCGATGCAGGGCGCCTGGCACTGGTGTATGTGGTAGTACAGGCAGGGTCCGTCGGCCTGCGCGGCTGCGGAGGGAATTTTCTTCGAGCAGTTTCGGATGCAGCAGACCTTGCGCACCAGATCAATGGTTTCCTTCACCGCCGCTGCGGCGGTATAGGGACCGAAATACCGGGATTTGTCCTTCTTCATCCGGTGGGAATACACCAGCCTGGGGAAGGGCTCCTCCACCGTCACCCGGATGTAGGGGTAGGCCTTGTCGTCCTTCAGGAGGGTGTTGTATTTCGGCCGGTACTGCTTGATGAGGTTGCACTCGAGAACCAGGGCCTCCATCTCCGAATCCGTCACGATGTACTCGAACCTGGCGATTTTGGGCACCATTTTCTGGATTTTCGGACTTTTGTTCCGGCTGCTCTGGAAATACTGGCGCACCCGATTCTTCAGTACGACGGCTTTTCCCACGTAGATAATATCATCCCCGGCGTCGTGCATGATGTAGACCCCGGGGCTGTCCGGCAGCTTTTTCAGTTCTTCCTCTATCACAAAGGCCATGGCTTACGCTTCTCTTTCCGCCTGAACCTGATGGAGGATCTCCATGAATTCAGCGCCGGTAATGGTTTCACGTTCAATCAGGAATGCGGCAATCTTGTCCAGGATATCCCTGTTTTCTGCCAGGATTTCCTTCGCCCTGGCATAGTATTCCTTCAGAAGCCGCATGGTTTCGTGGTCAATCTCCGTGGCTGTGGCATCGCCGCAGGTGGTATACATACGGCGGTCCAGGTATTCGTTGGCCGGCTTCTCCAGGCTCATCAGGCCGAAGGTTTCGGACATGCCGAAGCGGGTAATCATGGACCGTACCAGCTCCGTCGCCCGTTCGATATCGTTTTCCGCTCCGGTGGTCACCGAATCGAAGACCATTTCCTCCGCGGCGCGGCCCGCCAGGGCGGAGACGACCATGGCCTCCAGCTCGGCCTTGGTATTCAGGTATTTTTCCTCCTCGGGCACCTGCATCACATAGCCTAAGGCGCCCATGGTGCGGGGCACGATGGTAATCTTCTGCACCGGCTCGGCATCCTTCTGCAGGGCCGTCACCAGGGCATGGCCCACCTCATGGTAGGAGACAATCTTCCTCTCCTGTTCGCTTAAAACGCGATCCTTCTTCTCCTTGCCCACCAGGACCACCTCGATGGCCTCCAGCAGGTCCTTCTGGCAGACGGTTTCCCGGCCGTTCTTCACCGCCAGGATGGCGCCCTCGTTGATAATATTCGCAAGATCGGAGCCCACGACGCCGGAGGTGGCCAGGGCCAGCTCCTTGAAGTCCACGGTTTCGTCCATCTTAATCTTCTTTGCATGGACCTTCAGGATCTCCATCCTGCCCTTGATGTCCGGGCGGTCCACGATAATCCGGCGGTCAAAGCGGCCCGGCCGCAGCAGCGCGGGATCCAGCACCTCCGGCCGGTTCGTGGCAGCCAGTATCAGGATAACGCTGGAGCTGTCAAAACCGTCCATCTCCGCCAGAAGCTGGTTCAGGGTCTGCTCTCTTTCGTCATTTCCGCCGTAGCGCACGTCCCTGGTCTTGCCGATGGCGTCGATTTCATCAATAAATACAATACAGGGGCTCTCTTTTTTCGCTTCCTCGAAGAGGTCACGCACCCGGGAAGCGCCTACGCCCACGAACATTTCCACAAATTCCGAGCCGGAAATGAAGAAGAAGGGCACGTTTGCCTCGCCGGCCACGGCTCTGGCCAGCAGGGTTTTGCCTGTTCCGGGCGGGCCCACAAGCAGGGCGCCCTTGGGAAGGTTGGCGCCGATTTCCCGGTATTTCTCCGGGTGATGCAGGAATTCCACCATTTCCTGGAGGGATTCCTTGGCCTCGTCCTGCCCGGCCACGTCCTCGAAGGTTACGCCGGTCTCCTTCTGCACGTAGGGTTTTGCCCGACTGCGGGAAAAGCCCATCATACCGCCCGTCCTCTTCAATACGACGTTCAGGAAGAGGATAAAGATCAGCAGGGGTATCATCAGGCTCACCAGGGAGGACATCAGGCTCGCCGCCAGGCTGGCCGTCTCCTTGATGTATACGATGCCCGTCCCGGAAAGGAGCTCGTTCAGCCCGTCCTCGGTGCCGATGAGGCGCACGGTCTGGGTTTCGATATCCTTTTCGTCCTTGCCCTCCTCGCTTTTCGGGGTGATGATGAGCTTTCCGTCCTTCAGTACGACTTTGGAAATCTCTCCCTTTTCCACCATGGCGGTGAACTGGTCGTAGGTCAGCTCCTCCGCCTTATCCGCCGTTGCTCTTGTATGGATAAACAGAAGCACACTGGCAAAGGCTGCTGCCAGGATAATGATGATCAGCAGGTTCAGGCCTCTGTTTTTATCGTCTTTTTTATCGTTGTTGTTTTCCGGATTCTCCAGCATAGTCCACCTTTATCAGTCAGTATTTAAATCCAGCAGCAAAGCGGCATCCTGCCCATGGAGCCGCAGCAGCAGCACGCTGCCATAACCGCGCAGCAGGCCGCACTGCTTCTTCCGCCGCTGCAGCCGTCGCTCATGCCGTAGCTGGTGCCCATATCCTGGTACCAGCCGTCGTTGCCGCTCAAGCGGTCAAGCAGCTGCCGGAACTGGGGATTGCCAGGCTCCATCCGGCAGGCAATCTCCGCGTCCGCCCTGGCCTGGACCAGGTTGCCCAGTCCCGCGGAGGCGCAGGCACGTAAATAATACCAGGTTGCGTTGCGGTTCTGCATGTTGTTCAGCACATTGAGGGCTTCTATGAACCGGCGGGCATTGATGTAGTTCACCGCAGCCTGTATCTTCAGCTCCTCGTCGCTGCTGTAGCTTCTGCCCTGGCTTCCGCCGCCGCTTCCGTAGCGGTTGAAGCCGAAGGGATCCTCCCCGCCGTCGAAATCGAAGCCGTAGGCGCCGCCGGAGCCGGGATTTTCCTTTTCCTTGACAATAGCCTGGTAGGCGGCCTGGATTTCCTTGAATTTCTCCTCTGCCGCCTCCTTGTTGGGGTTGTTTATATTTGCATCGGGATGGTATTTCCGGCTTAACGTCCGGTAAGCCTTCTTCACCTCATCCATATCGGCGTCTCTTTTGACGCCCAGCACATCATAGGGATTTTTCATTCTTTACCTCTTTTGTTCCGGACCTCGTGAAATCTCACCCAGATTCCGGAATACAGTACGTTTCGCAGGATTTCGGTATATTGCACCACCGGCAGCCGTTCAAAGGCCCTGGCGGCGCCGGAGGCCATCATCAGCAGGATTTCCTGCGCCTTATCCTCCAGCTCTCCCGCCTCTGCCAGGGGAAGGAAGGGATTGTAGCTTCCGCTCTTTTTGTCTTTCTCCACATCTTCATAGGCATCCAGAAGATAGATGAATTTGCCCAGGTAAAAGCCGGTCTGCCGAAGGTCCGGACTCCACACATCCGAACTGTATTCAAAGATTTCCTCGAAAAGCCTGCCCGTCAGCGTCCCCGCCCGGTCCAGGTCCTTCGAATTCTCCGCCTCACACACATGCAGGTCCCTCAGATACCTTCTGATGGCCTTCACCTGCCTGGGATACTGGGCCGCCGTCTTCTTGTAGGCCTTTTTCAGCATGGCAGCCGCGGCCAGGGAACGTCTCTTCCTCTCGTCCAGCCAGTCGTCCATCAGGTTGTGGTAGGTCAGCAGCAGGCACATATCCGCCGCATAGGCCGTATATTTGTTGCGAAGCCGTATCTTCTCCCGGTCAAAGGGGTGCAGGATGCAGGGTCCCTTCTGCTCCTCGGTTTTCTCCTCATAAAGGGCGGTCAGCAGCACGGCGAGAAATACGCAGTCGTAGCTCAGGGACAGCCGCGCCGCCTGTCCGAACCGGTCCCGCAGGTCCGTGCAGACCCCGCAGTAGAAGGAACGGTAGGTTTTAAAATCTTTTCCTTTGAGTTCGTCGGTGTTGACCATGATATTGCCGAGCATATAAAGTCCTCTTCTTCCTTAAATGCACTCAGGTCCGTCTGGTAAAGCTGTTATGACACTGGGGACAGCGGATGGAAATGTTACCCTTACCCCGGGGCACCCGCAGCTGCCGTCCGCAGGAGGGGCAGCGGAAATACCGGTGCTCCCGGTCCGTCAGTCTCCGTTTGATATTGCGGAAGAAGGAGGTAATCTTCCCCGTTACCCGAAGGAAAGCCTGCTCCTCTGCCGCCCTGGCGGAAAAATTCCGGGAAAACATCCGGAAGATATTGTAGATGATCAGGGCCAGGGCAATGAAGGTCAGCAGGGGGACTCTCACAAAGACGCCCACAAGCAGTATGATCAGGGTTGCCCAGGACAGGAACCGGTTGAACCGGTCCTGGCCGTACCTGCCCGACATGAAACGCATAAATTTATCTCTCAGATTATTCAAGTGTATTCTCCTTGTTTTTCCTTGTCTGCGGGCCTTCCGCCAAAGCAGGCAGGCTTCAGCGTACAGTAACCGCATGATATCTAACTATACTTCATGGCCGGTAAAAAATCAATTTATCCTTTGTGAAAATAGCATGAAATAATCTGTTTTTTTTGTGGAAAAAGCCCCCGGTAAACCACCGGAGGCTTTGGATAATCAATGTATATCGTTGTTGGGGTCGTTCTGCTTCCCCTTTGCGTTTTTGAGGAGAAGGCCGAAAACATATAAAATCACCGGAACGGCGATGGTGCAGAACAGGGCGCCGAGGAACAGGCCTTTGAAGGCCGGGTTCTTCTGCAGCGCGAACACCAGCGTCAACACGTAAAGGGCAAGGATAAGGATAACCCCCACAAGGGCAAATATTCTTCTTGCTTTCTCCATTAAAACCTCCGGAATCCTTATTTCTTCTCGTAAATGCAGTCTTCGGTAATCACATAGTCCGCGGGCAGGTCAAAGCCGGCGCTGGGCACCTTATCCACGATGGCAATGCCCCTGCACAGCGCCGCGGTCTTGAAGGAACGCTGGCTCATGAAGCGGTCGTAGAAGCCGCCGCCCTGGCCCAGCCGCATGCAGCTTCTGTCGCAGGCCACGCAGGGAATCAGGGCAAGGTCGATTTCCTCCATGGGGGTGAAGGCGGTATCCGCCCTGGGTTCCGGAATGTCGAAGGCGCCGGGCACCAGGTCCTCAAGGCTTTCGATATACCGGCCCTCCATGATGCCGTCACCGGTAATCAGGGGCAGGGAAACCCGCTTTCCCTTTGCCAGGGCATCCTTGATGATGGGCATGGTATCAATCTCCCAGTCAATGCCCACATAGAGAAATACGGTATGTGCCTTTTCATATTCCGAAAAAGAAGCCACCTGCGCAAGGATAGCTTTATCTGAGGCTGCCCGCTCTTCTGCCGGGTACGCCCTGAGTTTCTTTCTGGTTGCTTTTCTTAATTCTGCTTTCTGTTCTTTAACGGATGCCATATTCTTCCTCCAATCCGCAGTTTTTCCGACGTGCTCTCGAAAACGGCAGGCAGGCCTGCCCCTTTCGACAACAGCAGGTTAGGGAAAATCCCTAACCTGCCGGAAAACTGTCTTATTCGATGCCGTTCTGCATCTTGCAGCCCTTGATGAGGTGCTGCGCCAGAAGAGCGGTGGTGATGGGGCCGGTGCCGCCGCCGCAGCCGGGGGTAGCGGAGGTGATCATGCCGGCTTTCTCTACGCAATCCTCGCGGCAGTCGCCGGTACGGATCTTCTTGCCGTTCTCGTCCAGAACGAACTGCTTGTTGGCATCCTTCTTCTGGGCCATGGCAACGTCGATAACGATGGTGCCTTCCTTGAACATATCCGGGGTAAGCAGGCCGTATACGCCGCAGCCGGTGATAACGATATCACTCTTTAAGGTGTATTCCTTAACGGACTTGGTGAAGATGTGGCAGATGCTTACGGTAGCGAACTCGTTGGTCAGCATGATGGCCAGGGGTTTGCCGAATACGTTGGAGTTGTTGATGATGGTGATGTCTTTGCCCTTCACATCGATTTCATAGTACTTCAGGAGCTCCATAACGCCCTCTGCGGTGCAGGGGAAGAAGCCCTTGTTGTCCATGATCATCAGCTTGCCCAGGTTGGTGGGGTTCAGGGCATCCGGATCCTTTTCGGGAGCCAGGAGGTATTTGATCTCGTCTTCGTTGATCTGAGCCGGAAGGGGCTTGAAGATCAGGCAGCCGTTGATGGACTTGTCGGCATTGACTTCCTGAATCTTGGCAACGAACTCTTCCTGGGATACGGTAACATCCATAACGATGGACTCAACCTCGATTTTGCTCTTGGCCATACGGGTTTTGATGCTCTTCTCGTAGGAAATGCTACCGGGATCCTCGCCCAGTCTTAAAACTGCAAGCTTGGGAATGATGCCCTTCTCACGAAGCGCTTCAGAATCCGCAAGTACGTCCGCGAGCATCTTCTCGCTTACTTCTTTTCCGCTTAAAAGTTTAGCTGACATAACTGATTCCTTTCGTCTTTATATGTATTTTATGTGTGTCCGTGTTCTTCTTCCCGCAGGATGCATCAAAGGGCTGCTGCAACGGCAGCGTAGATGGCATCGCATTTCTTTGCGGTATCCGCAACCATGGGAATGTATTTGTCCTTGATTTCGTTTACATAGGCCTCATCCTTAATCATGTTGATGTTGATGAGGGCGTTCAGCCACGCGCAGTCAGAGGCAGCCTTAATCAGGGCAATGCCGCAGCCTACATCGGAGAGGGCCAGCTTGGAGCCCTTTACCTGGAGTTCCTCGAACAGCGGTACGCTTTCCGCGCAGGCGGAAATCAGCTCCAGGGGAGCGCCGGCAGCAGCCTTGAGGCATTTCTCCAGCTCGGCAGCCTTGGCAGCCTTCTCTTCGTCTGTGGTGGTGGGCATGCCGTAGGCCTTTGACAGGGGAAGGAAGTTGTTCACGTCGTCATCCATGATGCGTAAGAATCTGGCGCGAAGCTCTTCCGTCTGCTGCAGCAGTCTCTGGATATCCTCTTCATACTGGGCATATTTCTTCTTGCCGGTGGTCAGATTGCCGACCATGCCGCCTAAAGCCGCGCCCAGGGAGGCTACGAGGGAAGCTACGCTTCCGCCGCCGGGGGCCGGAGCCTTGGAATAGGTAAGCTTTGTAAACTCTTCGCAGGTTTCATGATATAAGCTCATATCAATGTCCTCCTACCTTCGTAATTTTGAAAAAGGGGCCCGGGTTCCGGGCCCCTGATAAGGCATTCTATATCGGAAGCATAATGGATACGCTTCCCGCGGTTTGTCTTAAGAAACGGCTGCTTCTTAGAACAGGCCGCTGATCTTGCCGGTGGAATCCACGTCGATTCTCTCTGCAGCGGGAACCTTGGGCAGGCCGGGCATCTTCATGATGGAACCGGTCAGGGCTACGATGAAGCCGGCACCTGCGGACAGGGTGATGTCACGAACGGTGATGCGGAAACCGGTGGGACGGCCGAGCTTCTTCTCATCATCGGTCAGAGAATACTGGGTCTTGGCCATACATACCGGGATCTTGTCATAGCCGAGCTTGGTCAGGTTGTCGATTTCCTTCTTCGCAGCAGCGGAGAAATCTACGCCGTCAGCGCCGTAAACCTTGGTGGCAATGGCTTCGATCTTCTTATCGATGGGCATATCCAGCTCGTAAGCATAGTGAAGCTCGCTGGGCTGATCGCAAAGCTTAATAACTTCTTCAGCCAGAGCCAGGCCGCCTTCGCCGCCCTTTTCCCATACTTCGGAGAGCTTAACGTTAACGCCGAGCTCCTGGCACTTCCTGGTAACCAGTTCGATTTCGGCATCGGTATCGGTAACGAACTTGTTCAGAGCTACAACGGCCGGGATACCGAATACGTTCTTAATGTTCTCAACATGCTTTAAGAGGTTCGGGATACCCTTTTCAAGAGCTTCCAGGTTCTCCTTCTGTACATCGGCCTTCGGAACGCCGCCATTGTACTTCAGAGCCTTAACGGTAGCTACGATGATAACTGCATCGGGCTTAAGGCCTGCCATACGGCACTTGATGTCCATGAACTTCTCAGCGCCAAGGTCAGCACCGAAGCCGGCTTCGGTAACTACATAGTCAGCGAAATGCATAGCCATCTGGGTAGCCAGTACGGAGTTGCAGCCGTGGGCGATGTTGGCGAAGGGTCCGCCGTGTACGAAAGCGGGGGTGCCTTCCAGAGTCTGTACAAGGTTGGGCTTAAGGGCATCCTTCAGAAGGGCTGCCATAGCGCCGTTGGCCTTTAAGTCACCGGCGGTGATGGGCTTGCCGGCTCTGCTGTAGCCGATAACGATGCGGCCCAGTCTCTCCTTGAGGTCATCAATGGAGGTGGACAGGCAGAATACAGCCATAACCTCGGAGGCTACGGTGATATCCCAGTGATCCTCACGAACGTAACCCTGGGCTTTTCCGCCAAGGCCGTCAACCGCGTTACGCAGCTGTCTGTCGTTCATGTCTACTGCTCTGTGCCAGGTGATTCTTCTGGGGTCGATGTCCAGTTCATTGCCCTGGTAAATATGATTGTCGATCATGGCCGCAAGGAGGTTGTTGGCTGCACCGATGGCATGGAAGTCGCCGGTGAAGTGAAGGTTGATGTCCTCCATGGGAACAACCTGGGCATAGCCGCCGCCTGCAGCGCCGCCCTTAACGCCGAATACCGGTCCCAGAGAGGGCTCTCTTAATGCAACGATAACGTTCTTGCCAAGACGTGCCAGAGCATCGGCAACACCAACGGTCGTGGTGCTCTTGCCTTCGCCGGCGGGAGTCGGGTTAATAGCAGTGGTCAGGATAAGCTTGGCCTGGTTGCCGGAACCCGGAGTGGTCTTCAGAAGATTGTAGTGAAGTTTGGCTTTGTATTTGCCGTAGAGCTCCAGGTCATCTTCTGTCAGATTCAGCTTTTTCGCGATCTCACGAATATCTTTCAGTTCGCATTCCTGGGCGATCTCAATATCAGATTTGTAACCCATTGTTATCCTCCTTACAGATAATGTTTGTATTTTACGCCATCTTATCATAAATAAAAAGGAGGTTCAAGAAACACATTTTGTAACTTCTGTTAATGTTTTTCCCCTGATTTTGTCATTTGTACCAAACCTCTGCGAAAAAAAAAGCAAAGAGGCGCCGCTTCCGCGGCGCCTCTTCGTGCTTAAAGTGTAAATGTACCATATTTCTTCATCAGCCGATAGAAGAATTCCGGTCCTTTTCCCAGGCCTTCGATGACCACATGCTCATTGTAATTGTGGGCGCCGCCGTCCTCTCCCATGGAGAAGCCGCCGCAGCGCAGCACGGTGTCGCAGATGGGATGGTAATTCTTTGCATCGGTTCCGCCGGGCACCATGGAGGGGTAAACCAGGACGCCGGGCACCATCTCCTCATACAGGGCTTTCACACACAGGTATCCCACGGAATCGGTCCTGGACTGGGGTGAAGGATCCACACCTTTAAGGAGTTCAACCTCCGCCCTGCCCTTCACGACCTCCCTGACATGCTCCAGGAGTCCTTCCACCGTATCCCCGGGCAGAAGCCGGAAATTCACCGTAATGGAAGCTTCCGCAGGCAGGATATTCGCCTGGGCGCTGCCCGCGCACATGGTGACCGCCGTGGTGGTGTGGAACATGGCGGCCAGGAAGGGATTTTCCTTAATCAGCGGCAGGACGGCATCAAAATCCTTCTCCATATTGGCCAGGATCCGGCCCGTCTCTCCCATCAGATGGCCCTTGGCCTTATATTCCTCGGCAACGGTTTCCACTACGCGGTAGGGATACTGGCTGTTCACCAGATCCCGGGCAATTTCCCCGATATCCGCAATGATGCATTTGTCGGTGGGCGCCATGGAATGGCCGCCCTTGTCCCGGATAAATACCTTCACGTCCGCATAGCCCTTCTCACAGGTGGAGATGCCCTCCACCGGCTCGGAAATACCGGACATAGGGTCCGGGCCCGGGCCTCTGCCCTCATCGATCAGCAGTCCCAGGGTGACGCCCCGGTCCTTTAAGGTCTGACAAAGCGCAGCCGCGGAATTGTCGTCTCCGCCCATAACCTCTTCATTCCAGCCATAACCCAGATAAACATCATAATCCGGTGTAAATCCTTCTTCCAGCAGGGCCTCCACCGCCTCCAGATGGGCCATGATATTGCTCTTGCAGTCGCCGGTGCCCCGGCCCCAGAGCCTTCCGTCAGCGATTGTGCCGGAGTACGGCGGATAGGTCCAGCCGGCAGGATCGCCCACCGGCACCACGTCCTGATGGGCGGTGAACATCACCGGCAGGTTCGCGCTTTTTCCGGTTCCCTTCCAGGTATACAGAAGGGCGGCCCTGCCGATCACCTCCCGCTTCAGGTGCTTATGCACCAGGGGATAGGTTTTCTCCAGATACGCATGCAGACCGTAAAAGGGCTCAAAATCCATCAGGTCCGATTTCGCATTGGACACCGTGGCAAAATGCACCATTCCCGCCAGATGGTTTGCACAGGCAAGGTCGTCGAACTGTTTTCCCATATTTATCTCCTTCTTCCTTCAGACATATGCTTCACCGTTTCCAGGGCTTTCTTTACCGGGGGCAGGTTTATCACGATGATGGTGATGATGCCCTCTGCAAGGATATATGCAAAATTATAAATCACGGGATAGAGAAAGGCAATGGACTTCGGGAAGCTCTCCGGCATGTATTCAAACCAGTAGAGATAGCCGGCCAGGGATGCGAAAAAGCCCCTGCCGATAATGCCCGCAATATAACCCTTGGTCAGGCCGTGCTTCTTCTTCCGGAAGAAGCCGGAAATTCCCAGGGCCGCGTAGCACAGCAGATAGTCGCACAGCACCTGGAACACCGTCAGGAAATACCCGCCCTGCAGGTACTGGAGAATGCCGTAGACAAAGCCTACGCCCAGGCCCCAGGCCGGGCCGAACCAGTAACCCACCAGCACGATGAAAAGCATGGAAAACAGGGTTACGGAACCGCCTAAGGGCAGGCGGAACAGGCGGATGTAGCTGGTCACATAGGCCAGGGCCACGGCGGCGGCGGAAAAGACCAGCCGCAGGGCAATGATTTTGCTGCTTTTGTTTTCTGACATAAAAAAGTCCTCCTTTGCATTCTGCTTGGGAGGGGTAGATGAGTGATTTGTTCTTCATGCTTCCCTACGCCGGCATTGTCCGGTTCAGGTCATGAGGGTCCCGGTCCTTAAGGGCCAATCTCAGCATCTGCTCCCCTAGCGTAAATAAAATATTCTATTTTCTCAGGCTCTGCCTGTGAAAAACATGACAGGCTGTCCCGGCATCCTGACAGATGCCGGGAACAATAAAACAATAAAAATTTCAGGGTCTTTCCGCCATCGGAATATAAGGATCCTTGTCCTTGACGTTGACGTAGGCGGGACGGATAATCCGGTCCACGTTCATCAGTTCTTCCAGGCGGTGGGCGCTCCAGCCCACGATTCTCGCACAGGCAAACATGGGGGTATAAAGCTCCACGGGCATGCGCAGCAGGCTGTAGGCAAAGCCGGAATAAAAGTCCACGTTGGCGCAGACAGGCTTGATGAGGCCTCTGGTTTCCGCCATGACCTCAGGCGCAAGGCGCTCCACCATCTCATACAGCCGGAACTGGTCCTCCAGGCCTTTCTCCCTGGCCAGCTCGCTGACGAAACGTTTGAACACCTCTGCTCTCGGGTCGGACAGGGTATAGACCGCATGGCCCATTCCGTAGATCAGTCCGCTTCTGTCGAAGGCTTCCCGGTTCAGCAGGCGGCGGAGGTACATTTTCACCTCGTCCTCGTCTTCCCAGTCCCGCACGGTGGTCTTCAGCTCGTCGAACATCTTCACAACCTTGATGTTGGCGCCGCCGTGCTTCGGGCCTTTTAAGGAGCCCAGAGCACCGGCGATAACCGAATAGGTGTCGGTTCCGGAGGAGGAAAGCACGTGGGTCGTAAAGGTGGAGTTGTTACCGCCGCCGTGCTCCATATGCAGCACCAGGGCCAGATCCAGCACCTTTGCTTCCGTCTTCGTGTAGGATTTGTCCGAACGGAGCATGCGCAGGATGTTTTCCGCCACGGAAAGTCTGTCCTTTGGATTGTGGATATACAGGCTCTTGCCCATCTCATAATGCCGGTAAGCCTGGAAGCTGTACACCGACAGCATGGGGAAGACGGCGATGAGCATCATGCACTGCCGCAGCACGTTGGGCAGGGAAATGTCATCCGCCAGCGGGTCGTAGGAGCACAGGGTCAGAACGCTCCGGGACAGAGCGTTCATCAGGTCATGGCTCGGCGCCTTCATGACCACGTCCCGGACAAAGTTCTTAGGCAGGGTCCGCAAAGACAGAAGCACCTGATTGAAATCCTTAAGCTGCTGCTTATTGGGCAGGTTGCCAAACAGAAGCAGGTAAGCCGCTTCCTCAAAACCGGACCTTTTCTCGCTCATGAAGCCGTTTATCAGTTCATTGATTTCAATGCCCCGGTAAAACAGCCGTCCCCTGCTGGGAATCCGTTCGCCTGTGGATTCATCAAAGCCTATAACGTCGCTGACCTTGGTCAGTCCGGCCAGGACGCCCTTGCCCTTGATGTCACGTAGGCCTCTTTTCACATCGTATTTACCGAAAAGGCTTAAGTCCAGCTTCCACTCGTCGGAAGCCATGTTGGCCAGATCGATTATCTCGGGGCTGGGCCCAACCTTGTATTCAGCCATAATTACTTTCTCCTTGCCTTGGGCCGGATTATTTCTGCCGGTAGGTGGACAGGAAGTCCGCCAGTTTATCCATGCACTCCGTCAGGACGGTGGCATTGGGCAGGTATACTACCCGGAAATGATCGTTGCCGGGCCAGTTGAAGCCCGTGCCGTGGACGATGAGCACCTGCTTTTCGTGCAGGAGGTCCAGGGCAAACTGTTCGTCGCTGGTGATGTTGAATTTTTCCTTGTCCAGCTTCGGGAAAATGTAGAAGGCCGCTCTGGGCTTCACCACGGACACGCCGGGGATTTCCTTCAGGGCATTGTATACGATTTCCCTCTGTTCGTAAATTCTTCCGCCGGGACGGACATAGGTTTCCACGCTCTGGTAGCCGCCGAGGGCCGTCTGCACGATGGTCTGGGCGGGCACGTTGGAGCAAAGCCGCATGTTGGTCAGCATGTTCAGGCCTTCGATATAATCCCTGCCCCGATCCTTGTTGCCGGAAATCACCATCCAGCCTATCCGGAAACCGGCCACCATGTGGGACTTGGACAGTCCGGAGAAGGTGACGCAGAACAGATCCGGCGCCAGGGAGGCGATGGAGGTATGCTTCAGGCCGTCCATAACCAGGCGGTCATAGATCTCGTCGCAGAAGATCATCAGCTCGTTTTCCCGGGCCACGTCCACGATCTGCTGGAGGATTTCCACCGGATACAGGGCGCCTGTGGGGTTGTTGGGGTTGATGATGACGATGGCCTTGGTCTTCACCGTAACCTTGCTGCGGATATCCTCGATGTCCGGATACCAGTCGGACTGCTCGTCACAGATGTAATGCACGGCCTTGCCGCCCGCCAGGGTTACGCAGGCGGTCCATAAGGGATAATCCGGCGCGGGCACCAGAACCTCGTCGCCGTCATCCAGCAGGGCGGACATGGAGATATTGATAAGCTCGCTGACGCCGTTGCCGGTATAGATATCCTCGATGGCCACGCCTTCCACGTGGCGGAGCTGATAATACTGCATAATGGCCTTTCTTGCAGAGAAAAGGCCCTTGGAATCAGAATAGCCCTGGCTGTATTTGACGTTGGACATCATGTCGCCGATGACCTCATCCGGCGCGGAAAAGCCGAAGGGGGCGGGATTGCCGATGTTCAGCTTGAGGACCTTCTTGCCCTCTGCTTCCATCCGGTTGGCTTCCTCGAGGACGGGACCTCTTACGTCATACAGTACATTGTCCAGTTTGTGTGATTTTCCTAAAATTCTCATTTTGCTGCTCCTTTGTTATTCCAGGAATTTTTTCAGTTCGTCCATGAAGGTGTTCACATCCTTGAACTCTCTGTACACGGATGCAAACCGGACATAGGCAACCGGATCCAAATCCTTAAGATAATTCATAACCAGCTCGCCGATGACGGTGCTGGGAATTTCCTTTTCCTCACGATTGAAAATGTCAACCTCCACCTTGTCCACAAGGGCGCTGATGTCGGTGACGGAAACCGGCCTTTTGTGGCAGGCACGCAAAATGCCGCCCTCCAGCTTGGCCCGGTCATACTGCTCCCTGTTCTGGTCCTTCTTGATGATGATGAGGGGAATGGTTTCAATCTTCTCATAGGTGGTAAAGCGCTTCCCGCAGGAATCGCACATACGGCGTCTTCTGATGGTATTGCTCTCTTCCACCGGCCGGGAATCCACTACCCGGGTATTGTCCTGTCCGCAAAACGGGCATCTCATCGCTTTAACCCTCCTTTATTCTTCTCCGGCGAAACGGATTTCACCGGTCCGGTCATCCATTTTCGAGATGACCGCCAGGGATTCCACCTGAATCCCCCGATCCCTTACCAGCTTTCCGCCGGGCATGTAGCCCTTTTCAATGGCAATGCCCACACCGGACACCGTCGCGCCGGCGGATTCCACCAGGGCGATAAGGCCTTCCAGCGCCGCGCCGTTGGCCAGCACGTCGTCGATAATCAGCACCTTATCCTCCGGCCCGAGGTACTTCTTCGATACGAGGACGTTGTAGTCCTTCTGATGGGTGTAGGAATACACCTTTGTGGAATAAACCTCTTTATCAATATTGGTGGTGGCGCTTTTCTTCGCAAAAACCAGCGGCACGCCGAACTCCAGGGCCGCAATGGCCGCGATGGCGATACCCGAGGCCTCGATGGTCAGGATTTTATTGATCTCCTTCCCCGCAAAAAGCCGTTTCCACTCCTTCGCCATCTCGTCAAACAGCTGCACGTCCAGCTGATGGTTCAGGAAGCTGTCCACCTTGATGATGTCTCCCGGACGTACACTGCCGTCCTTCAGGATTCTTTCTTCCAGCAAGCGCATTTCCCTTTTCCCCCTTTATCTTCTGATCAGGCCGAAAATTCCGGCGGACGCCGCACCCATGATGATGCCGGCCACCAGGACGCCCAGCATGACCGCAATAACGCTCTTCTTGAAATCCAGCTTCAGGATACTGGCCGCAAGGGTGCCGGTCCATGCCCCCGTTCCGGGAAGCGGGATGGCCACAAAGGCAAACAGGGCCAGGAAAATACCGGCCTTTGCCTTTGCCTGCAGCTTTTTGCCGCCGCTGGCGCCTTTCTTCAGGCAGAACCGGCAGAATTTCCCGATGATCTTTTTATTCTTTCCCCAGCGAAGGAACTTCCGGGCAAAGAGATAGATAAACGGTACGGGAACAATATTTCCGATAACCGCCAGGATGTAGGCCGTCACAACAGGGACGCCCAGGCCGACGCCGATGGGGATGGCTCCTCGAAGCTCCACGACCGGCACCATGGCCACAAGAAAGGTAATCAGACAATGCAGAAACATCGAACTATATCCTTTTTTCAGATTTTTAAAGTACTTTGGCCGCCGCCAGCACCAGCACCAGGATGCCCAGGGCGATTCTGTACCAGCCGAAGCCTTTAAAGGTATGTTTCCTGATAAAGGCCATCAGCCTGCGGATGACCAGGAGGGAGACAAGGAAGGCCACCGCCATGCCCAGCACAAGGGAAGCCTTTTCCATGGCGGTAAACGTACCCTCATAGCCGGCCAGCTTGATAAGGGAAGCGCCGGCCATGGCCGGAATAGCCAGGAAGAAGGTATACCGCGCGGCCGTCGGCCGGGAAAGGCCGAGGCCTAAGCCGCCCACGATGGTGGAGCCGGACCTTGAGGTGCCCGGCAGGATGGCGAATGCCTCGAAAATACCGATAATAAACGCCTGCTTCGGAGTAATCCTGTCCGTGCTCTTTATCTTCGCCTTTCTCGGACGGCTCTCCACCAGGAGGAAAATCACGCCCCAGAGAATGAGGAAAACAGCCACGGGGACGGATTTGTGCAGGTGTTCCTCGAACCAGTCCTCGCACAGTATCCCCAGGATAAGCGGCGGAATGGAGGAAAGTATGATTTTCCCCCAGAGTATGATCTTTTTCTTATCTAAAAAGCTGTCACAGACCTTCTGCAGCCCCGCCAGCATTCGATTGTCCGCTTTCTTTCGGAACAGGCTCTCCTTCTGGCTTCCCGGCAGGTGAAAAGGCCAGATCTGCGGAAAGAACAGCACAACCACCGCGAGGATGGCCCCCAGCTGGATCACCACGTTGAAGACCGTGGTGAATTCCGCAGAAAAGGAAGGCTGCAGCACATTGCCCAAGAGGATCAGGTGACCCGTACTGCTGATGGGCAGCCACTCCGTAACGCCTTCTATGATTCCAAGTAAAATAACTTTAAGGATATCCAGCAAATTTCAGACTCCTTGTACTGAATTTGCCGAATATTATACAGCAAATTCAGGGGAACGTCAAATATTTCACGGCTTTTCCTGTGGTTTTTCAGGCAGCCTTTCGGGAAACCGCCGTTCCCTTATCCAGGGCCTCAAGGACCACGCCGCAGATGTCCGCGGCATTGTCGCCTTCGAAGATGTCGGTCAGGCCCGCCTCTTCCATGATTTCCCAATAGCTCTGCACCGCGTCGTCGGAAAGAAGGACGGATTTCCACATCCTTACGGCTCCTTCCGGGTCCGTTCTGGAAATATCCCAGAGCTCCAGGGAGGAAACGGAGCTTACCGCATAGCTGATGTAGTACAGCGGGGAATCAAAGGTGTGGGTCACGTAGGCCCAGTCATATCTGTCGAAAAGGTTCTCGCAGCCGTATTCCGCCACCAGCTCTTCAAAGGCATCGTTGATTGCCGCACGGTCCAGGGGCTCTTCGCTGTCGTAAACCTTTCTCTGGAATTCGTCATACAGGCAGCCGGTAATCACCGCGTAGAGGCCGTTGACCAGCTCGTATTCCACATAGGCTTCCGCATCGTCCGCCGCCAGCATCTCGCCGTAATGGGCGGTCATCATGTATTCCAGGCCCGTGGAGTGGATTTCCTGCACGTCGTAATTGATGAGGGCCACCAGCGGATTTTCCAACGGCCGCAGGACGGCGTGGCTGAAATGGCCGAATTCGTGGCTTAAGGTAATGAAATCCGAGAAGGTATTGCTCCGGTCGATGAAAATATAGCCGGATTTATTCGTATAATTATCAATGGTATAGCTGGAGGCCAGCCGGCTCTCCCCGTATTCCATATCCAGCAGGTTGTCCCTGTTCATCACGTCCACAACGCCCCGGACCTCTTCGTCAATGCCGTCCAGGAAGCGGGCCAGGTCTGCCACGTATTCCTCCGTGGAGGCCTCCGTTTCCTCGTAAACGCTGTCATCCAGGTGGTCAAAGATGATGTCCGCAAAACGCCCGGAAATCTTCTCCTTTACCCCGTCGCAGAAATCCCGTACATCCTCTCTTGTATATTCCCTGCCGTAAATATTTTCGTAGCAGTAGTCCACGTAGCTGTCATAGCCGTATTCCGCGGCAATCTCGTTGCGCACCTCCACCAGCTTGACGAAAATCTCCCCGATGTCCCGGTTCAGCTTGTCGGAAAGGTTCAGGTAGGTCAGGTACATGATATTGGTATTGTCCCCGTAGATTTCCGCGTAGCTGCCGTCCATAAAGTCCTCGATGGTGACGGTCCGGCCCTTGTATTCGGCGTAATAGGCGCTTAAATCGGACATGATGGTGTTGTATTCATCCTCGAGGCGGGTCTCCTGCTCCTGCAGGTCAAAGACCTTCTCCGGCACGCTTTCGTAGGCCTGGTAGCCTTCAAAGGAATAGTCTCCCACATGGTCATGGAAGGCCTCCGCCAGGGATGATTCGGTAACCTTCCGGCAGGCGGTCAGGAAGGTGTCAAGGCTTTCGGTCTCCATGGTGTCCGCGTAGATCATTTCCTCTGAATAATATTCATCCGAAACGTCCCGGGAATATTCCAGGTAGACCGCATAATCCAGGTCGATGATGGCCAGAGATCCGGTATAGAGGGCGTCATACAGACGCAGCAGCTCCTCTTCCTCCCCCTTTTCCGCCGCGGCCGTCATTTTTTCACAGGCAGCCAGGAAGCCGTCATTTTCATAATGATAATAATCCGGGATGACCTTGTTTTCCGAGTAGGTCAGCACCGGACCGCAGTCTTCCTGTGGTAAAGAGGTGTCTGGAGTTTCGCTTTTTGCCGCGGTTTCCGAACTCTCCGCCGCTTCCGATGCAGCAGAAGAAGCCTCTTCCGCTTCCTGCGCGGCAGAGGAAGAAGCCTGCGGCTGCGGCTTACGGTTTCCGCAGGCGGCAGATGTTAAGGCAAATAAAGAAGCAAACAGCAAGGCAGCTATTCTATTTCTCATCAATATAAGGATTCCTCTCTTTTTCGTCCTTCCGGTCAGGCCATGTCCTCCGGATGGTAAAGCCGGTCAAATTCCTCCGGCGTCAGAAGCCCCAGGCTTACGCAGGCTTCCTTCAGGGTTATCCCCTGTCTGTGGGCAGTCTGCACGGCCTTTGCCGTGTTCTCATACCCTATATGGGGAGAAAGGGCCGTGGCTGTCATCAGGGATTTATACAGGTTTTCCCGCATCTTTTCCCGATCCGCCTTTATGCCCCGGACGCAGTGTTCCTCGAAGGAAAGCATGACCTCGGAAAGCAGTCTTGCGGACTGCAGGAAATTATAAATCAGTACGGGCAGAAATACATTCAGCTCAAAATTCCCCTGGGAAGCGGCCATGGACACCGCCGTGTCGTTGCCGCAGACCTGCACCGCCACCATGGTCACCGCCTCACACTGGGTGGGATTGACCTTGCCGGGCATGATGGAGGAACCGGGTTCGTTTTCCGGAATGGTAATCTCCGCCAGGCCAAGCCGGGGGCCGGAGGCCAGCATACGGATATCGTTGGCAATTTTCATCAGGTCGCAGGCCAGGGCCTTCAACGCGCCGTGGGCAAATACCAGCTCATCCCTGGAGGTCAGAGCATGGAATTTATTCGGCGCGGTACGGAAGGTCTTTTTAGTCAGCTCAGAGACCTTTTCCGCCACAAGGGCTGCAAAGCCGGCGGGTGCATTCAGGCCGGTGCCCACGGCCGTGCCGCCCAGGGCCAGCTCCCGTAAGGGCTCCTCCGCCAGGCGGATCATCTCCGCATCTCTTTCCAGGGAGGTCCGCCAGCCGCTGATTTCCTGGCTGAAGCGGATGGGCACCGCATCCATCAGGTGGGTGCGGCCGGCTTTCACCGCGTCGTTGTTCTCCGCCTCCAGCCTCTTCATGGTTTCCGTCAGCTTTTCAACAGCGGGAAGCACACTGTCCTCAAGGATCAGCAACGCCGCGATATGCATGGCGGAGGGGAAGGTATCGTTGGAGGACTGGCTCATGTTCACGTCGTCATTGGGGTGAACAGGCATGCCTGAGGCCCGGGAAGCCACATTGGCGATGACTTCGTTGACGTTCATGTTGGTCTGGGTGCCGGATCCGGTCTGGAACACCACCAGGGGGAAATGATCAGCCAGCTCCCCTTCTGCCACCATCCGGCAGGCGCGGTCAATATAATGTGCCTTTTCCTTCGGCATCTTATCCGGCTGAATCGCATGATTCGCCCATACGGCCGCCTGTTTCAAAAGCCCGAAGGCCCGGATGATCTCCGGGGGCATGGTTTCCCTGCCGGCACCGATGCGGAAATTCTCCGCGCTTCTTTCGGTCTGGGCCCCCCACAGCCTGTCTGCGGGCACCTTCACTTCGCCCAGCGAATCGTGTTCAATCCTGTATTCCATATCCAGTCCTTTCCCTGCCTGCTGCGCCGGCACCTTTTTCACATCTCTTCCGTTTTTCCCGAAGGATTGTGATCATACACCCGGATGGTCACCGTCTCCCCGGCCTCCACCGGAGAGGTAATCCAGGTATTGCCGCCGATGACCGCGTCGTCGCCGATGCGGGTATTGCCGCCCAGGATTGTGGCCCCGGCATAGATAACCACCCGGTTTCCGATATCCGGATGCCTTTTCAGGCCCTTCACCAGGGTACCGTCCTCATTTGCCTCAAAGCTCTTCGCACCCAGGGTTACATGCTGGTAAAGCTTCACATGCTCGCCGATGGTGGTGGTTTCACCGATAACCACGCCGGTACCGTGGTCGATGAAGAAATAATCACCGATGGTGGCGCCGGGATGGATATCAATACCGGTTACGCTGTGCATTTCCTCGGAAAGCATCCGGGGCACCACGGGGAGCTTCAGAAGATAGAGCTCGTGGGCCAGCCGATGAACGGAGATGGCCCTGAAGCCGGGATAGGAAAGGATAATCTCGTCGTGGCTTTTGGCCGCGGGATCGCCTTCATAGGCGGCCTGGATATCCGTATCAATCACCTTCCGGATGGCGGGCAGTCTTTTCTTCACCTCATCCACCAGGGCCTTGATGGCCTTCTCATCGTCAATAAAATAGGCTGCCGCGTCCGCCAGGGCCTCCATGGCCTTGGTGGTCTCCACCTCCCGTTTGCTGTCCTCGTCGATAAACCGGTTGTACTGGCCGAAATGCAGGGGAAAGGCGGCGGCAAAAAAGTGCTCGATAATCTTGCTGATGGACTCTCTCAGTCCGATATAGTTTTTCATAATCTTTCTACCTCGGTGAAAAAATATGCATTCTTATACTTCTCTCCTGCTCGCCTGTACAGCGGCTTTTCCGCAGGATGCCAAAAGTATACTGGATATTCACGCCGTTTTCAAGAAAAAAACGCCGCTTCGGCTGAAGCGGCGTTTTTTCTCCTCCCTTTCGGGAAAGGCATTATTCTTATCTTCCGTTGTAGTCCACAAGATCCTTCGGACGGGCAAGCTCCTTCCAGAGCTCGTCAGCCACCGGTGCCCATTTCTCTGCATAGGGAATGGTCTTGGAAACCAGTTCCTCAACGTCTTCCTGGTTCTGGTAGTCGGTGTTGACCGCGCCGGTCTCCTTAACCAGCTGCACGATCTTCTCCGGATTCTCCAGCATCGGGCAGGGACGAAGATGGTTGTGGTTGAAGGGCTGGTTATCATGATAGGCCTGGAACAGCGGACTTCTTAACACGTCGAGCAGGGAGGCATCATGAATATTGATATCGGAGTAGTGGATAAATACGCAGGGTTCGCAGGCGCCCTTGGCGTTGATGTGCAGGTAACGGCGTCCGCCGGCGATGCAGCCGCCTACATACTGGCCGTCGTTCTGGAAGTCAAGCGCAAAGATCGGCTTGGTGTTCCTGAAGTGACGCAGGGAGCGAAGAACCTCGGTTCTCTGTTCCGGGGAAAGCAGCAGCTCGGGAACGGCGCCCTTTCCTACGGGCATATAATGGAAGTACCATGCAAACAGAGCGCCCTTGTCGATCATCTGATCGAAGAACTTCTCGCTGGTAACGTCCTTGTAGTTTACGCTGGTGTAGCAGATGGAGTGGCCGAAGGGCAGCTTGTGCTCTTTTAACAGCTCACAGGCATGCATAACCTTCTCGTATACGCCCTGGCCGCGGCGGCTGTCGTTGGCATCTTCAAAGCCTTCTACGGAAATGGCGGGAACAAAGTTCTTCACGCGAAGCATTTCCTGGCAGAACTCCTCGTCGATGAGGGTGCCGTTGGTGAAGGAAAGGAACTCACAGTCCGGATGCATCTCACAGATCTTGATGAGGTCTTTCTTACGAACCAGGGGTTCGCCGCCGGTGTAAATGTACATGTAGCAGCCCAGTTCCTTACCCTGTCTGATGATGGAATCGATATCCTCGAGGGTCAGGTTCAGCTGATAGCCGTACTCCGCAGCCCAGCAGCCCTTACATCTTAAGTTGCAGGCTGAGGTGGGATCCATAAGGATGGCCCAGGGGGAGTTGCAGTTATATTTCTCGGAGGTCTCGTTCTGCATGATGCTGCCCTTAAGGGAGGCATTGATCATGAAGTTCTGGAAGAAAGCCTTGCGCACGCCGGGATCCAGGGCATAGATAGCCTGAACCAGCTGATACCAGTGACCTTTGGATTCCAGGGCTTCACGAACGAGCTTTCTCTGGGAGTCGTACCAGCCATCGGGGCTGAATTTGTCTACAAGGTCCATAACTTTAAGGGCGTTGTTTTCCGGATCCTTTTCCAGATAGGCAAGCGCTGCCTGAACAGCCTTTTCGATGGCTGCCATCTTAATCTTTTTTCCAACGTTCATTTGGTTTTTCTCTCCGTTCCTTTTTGTGCTATAAAAAACTAAATATTGTGATAACAGGTAATCCGCGGTTGATTATATAGTAGCCTTCACAGGGGCGTAAAGGGTGCAAACTCTGAAGATCGTGACATTTTTCGACATTTTTTCAAAAGTGTCCCAATAAAAATCTCCATTTCTTACAACAAAATTTAAAAAGAAAACAGTGGCACGCTTTCTTTTCTTGTGTTATACTCATTCGGAATAAAATTCTGTTTATTATGATCTCAGATAAGGTTGGTGATACAAATGATTAAATTAGAAGAACTTATAAGCCTTTTAAAGGCAAGAGAGAACCGGGAATCCAAAACCAATCCCTTTACGGTATTCCTGGCCGTTATCGGGGTAATTGCCGCCATCGCCGGCATTGCCTACCTTCTTTACCGTCATTTCGTTCCGGATTATCTTGAAGACCTTCAGGAGGATTACGAGGACGATTTCGATGATTACTTCGAGGATGAAGCGGAGGCTGCACCCGGAAAGAAGGATCCTGAAAAAGAGGACGAAGAAGAATAATCAGAACAGTCAGACGGCAGACTCCGAGGTCATCGGAGTCTGTTTTCGTTAAGGGAGGATCAATGAAAAAGAACGATCTCTGTACAGGAACCGTCCAGCGCGTGGATTTCCCCGGCAAAGGCATCGTCGCCTGCGGGGACAGCCTGTGCACCGTCAAGAACGTCATTCCCGGGCAGACCGTGGAATTCCGGGTAAAGAAAAAGAAAAACGGCAGGTGGCAGGGTACGCTTCTTTCCCTGCTCTCCCCTTCCGTCCTTGAAAAGCGGCAGCCTCTGTGCTCCCTGTTTCCCGGCTGCGGCGGCTGCCTGTACCAGACCATGGACTATGAAGACCAGCTCTCCATGAAGCTTGCCCAGGTCAAAAGGCTGCTGCTGCCCGTGGTCACCCGGCAGGACCTTTCGCCGGCCGATGCGGAAGCCCTGTTTACGGGCATTTCCGGAAGTCCCGAGGAACTGGGCTACCGGAACAAGATGGAGTTCACCTTCGGGGACGCCGAAAAGGACGGTCCCCTGACCCTGGGGCTTCACAAAAAGAACAGCAATTACGATATCCTGCCTGTAACGGACTGCGCCATCGTGCATCCGGATTTCAATAAAATCGTCACCGCCGTCCAGGCATATTTCCGCGAAATCGGCGGGGTTTACTACCATAAGATGACCCACAAAGGCGTCCTTCGGAACCTCCTGGTCCGCCGGGCCGTCTCCACCGGTGAAATCCTCATCGGACTGGTCTGCACCACCCAGGACAGCTATCCCCTGTATCCCCTGGTGCAGCAGCTTCTGTCCCTTCCTCTTGAAGGGCGGATATGCGGTATCCTCCAAATGGAAAACGATTCTGTGGCGGACGTGGTGAAAAGCAGCCGGACCCGGGTGCTTTTCGGCCGGGATTACCTGAACGAAAAGCTGCTGGGCTTGTCCTTCCGCATCAGCCCCTTCTCCTTTTTCCAGACGAATACGAAGGGAGCAGAGGTTCTTTACCGCACCGCCGCCGCATTCATCGGAGACGTGAAGGATGCCCTGGTCTTTGACCTGTATTCCGGCACGGGCACCATCGCCCAGATGCTTTCCGCCTCCGCCGGCCGGGTCATCGGCGTGGAAATCGTGGAGGAAGCGGTACAGGCCGCCCGGGAAAATGCAGCGGCCAACGGCATCGGCAACTGCACCTTTATTGCCGGAGACGTGCTGAAGGTGCTGGACGACCTGGCGGAAAGGCCGGATTACCTTATCCTGGACCCGCCCAGGGACGGCATCCATCCCGCCGCCCTGCCGAAAATCATCTCCTACGGGGCGGAACGCATCGTCTACATCTCCTGCAAGCCCACCAGCCTGGCCAGGGACCTGGACATCCTCCTTTCCTCCGGCTACAGGGCAGAGGAAATCCGCTGCGTGGACATGTTCCCGGAAACCGTCCATGTCGAGACCGTCTGTCTACTAACACATTCTTGAGGAAAAAGAGCTGAAAAAGCCTGAAATACTGGGGTTTCCGTCACGGGAGCAAG
>CADBNF010000085.1 GCA_902796005.1 uncultured Lachnospiraceae bacterium
AGAGGAAGCGCTGTGAAATACGATAAATTTTAAAGAAGATGCCGTAAAAAGGAGAAATAAGCCATGCAAAACCTCCTGCTGAACGGATTATCCATTGACTGGGAAAGCTTGCATAAAACGGTATTTGGAAAGGACTTGAACCATGTCTGACTATTTCGAGCAGTTTATGAAGAAGGTCATCGATGACCCGCAATGGTATAAGGAGCTGGCATTAAAGGAAGTGGCAGAATTCGGCGTGGAGGGCCTGGATCCCTTCGGCCCCCGTTACCAGTGGGGAAGTCCGGAGGCAAATGAGGCAGCCGTGCGCTGCATCGAGGAAACCTATCCGGTAAATGAAGGTTCGGTTATCTGCTACGGCCCCTCAAATATGATGATGTGGTATTCCCTGGAGAAGGACATGCTTCCCTGGCGGGCCCAGAACCACGGTATCGGCGGCTGTATTGACGAGGAAATGATGGAATATGCGCCGCGGCTTCTGTACGCCTACCGCCCGAAGGCGGTGATTTTCCAGACCGGCTCAAATGATATCGCTTCCGGCATTCCCCTGGCGGAAATTCTGGACAATAAGAGGAAAATGTACGGAATGTTCCTGGAAAATATGCCTTACGCGCAGCTTATCGTCTGCTCGGGCCTGCCCCTTCCGGGAAGAATGCAGTTCTGGGAAGCCACCGTGGAAACAAATAAGCTTCTGGAGAGGTACTGCGCGGAAACGGAAAGAATGCATTTCCTTGACGCCACGGACAGTATGCTGACAGACACCGGCGATCCGGAATTCCGCACTTCTGACGGGCGGTATTTCAATCCTGCTTATTTCCGGGCGGACAGAATCCACCTGAACAAAAAAGGCCACGACGTCTGGACTGCATTGATGAAGGGGATGCTGGATAAGATTTTCCCGGAGAACGGATAACCCATGAACTACGTTTACCTTCTCCATTGCGCGGACGATACCTATTACTGCGGATGGACGACCAATCTGACTGCCCGCGTGGCAGCGCACAATGCCGGCACCGGCGCGAAATACACGCGCTCCAGAAGGCCGGTGGTTTTGGTGTATTTTGAAGAATATGAAGACAGGCACGAGGCCCTTTCCCGGGAGTGGCATATCAAGAGGATGAGTCGGGAGGAGAAGCTGGAGTTAATCAAAGCATGAAAGAAGAATGTTTAATCTGTAAGGCACCGCTTGTTTATCTGGAAACAGATGAGGAGATGGAGTGCGCGATTTGTCATAAAAAAGAAAACAGTAAAACCCGCTGTGAAAACGGCCATTATGTCTGCAATGAATGTCATATGGCAGGGCTGGATACGATTATCGGGCTGTGCATGAATTCCACGTCAAAGAATCCGGTCGAAATCATTCAAAGCATGATGGCGCTTCCGTTTTGCCATATGCACGGCCCGGAGCATCACGTCATGGTCGGGGCAGCATTGCTGACAGCTTTTAAAAATGCCGGAGGCGGGATTGATCTCGGAAAATCCCTTGTTGAAATGATGAACCGGGGAAAGAAAGTCCCGGGCGGTGCCTGTGGCTTCTGGGGTGCCTGTGGTGCGGGAATCAGCTCCGGCATGTTTGTCTCCATCATTTCCTCCTCCACGCCGTTGTCGGAGGAACCCTTCGGTTTATCGAATCAGATGACTGCAAAATCCCTGGCAGCCATCGGAGAGATAGGGGGGCCGCGCTGCTGTAAGCGGGATTCCTATCTTTCTATTTTAGCAGCAATCGATTTTGCGGCGGAGCATTTTGGCGTCCGGATGGAGAAACCGGACATTGTCTGCCGGCATGCATCCTTAAACAATCAGTGTATTGGAAAACGCTGCCCGTTCAGCAAGGTGAATCATGACGGAAGCACAGTGGGATAAGCTCCTGCATATACGCACCACCGGCCGGGATGACTCTCATTCGGATCAGTACCGCTATCCGTATGAACCGACGCCCTACAGCGTGCTGGAGCGGCTGGCGGGTGCAGATTATCTGACAAAGAAGAATACCCTGCTGGATTACGGCAGCGGCAAGGGCCGGGTAAGCTTTTTCCTGGCGTACCAGACCGGCTGCCGGTGTATCGGTGTGGAGGCGGACGGCAGAATCTATGCCGCCGGCATGGAGAATGCGCAGACGGCGGTTTCTGCCCGTAAGGTAACCTTTGAGCAGGCGGAGGCGGAGAAATATGCGGTTCCGGAAGCCGTGGACCGGTGCTTTTTCTTCAATCCCTTTTCCGTGGAAATCCTGCAGAAAGTGATTGCCCGCATCCTTGCCTCCTGGTATGAACATCCCCGGGAAATCCTGCTGTTTTTTTATTATCCGTCGGATGAGTATATTTCTTACCTGATGACGGTTCCGGAGCTGATGTTTGCGGATGAGATAAACTGCGGGGATTTGTTTCCGAAGGCGGATGCCCGGGAGCGGATCATGATATTTTCAATGGCGGTTTAGCGGGAGGGAGGCATACATGCAGAACAAAAGTGAAAATGCATACCCGGCCAGAATACTTGTTACGGCCTTTGAACCCTTCGGAGCGGACGAGAAAAATGCCTCTCTGGAGGTGTTGAACCGCCTTTCCGCGCCGGAAGGATGTGAACTGATAAAGGCTGTGGTTCCGGTTGTATTCGGAAAAGCAGCAGCCTGCGTAAATGAACTGATTGACAGGGAGAAGCCGGCTGCCGTGCTCTGCCTTGGGCAGGCCGGCGGGCGAAAAGCCATTTCCCTGGAGAGAAAAGCGGTCAATATATGCAGAACCGTTAATCCGGACAATGAGGGAAACTGTCCGGAGGATGAACCTGTCATCGCAGGCGGTAAGGATGTACTGGAAACCCGGCTGCCGGTCGAAGAACTGCATAAACGCCTTCAGGAAGCAGGTATTCCTTCTGAGCTTTCCGATTCCGCAGGTACCTATGTATGCAACAGCCTGATGTACGGTATGCTGCATCACCTGGAGGAGACCGCCAGCCGTATCCCGGCCGGGTTTATTCATGTTCCCTACTTTCAGGAGCAGGTAATGGATAAGCCGGAAGGTACGCCCTTTATGGAGCTTGAGAAAATGGTGAAGGGGATACAGTTGTGCCTGGAAGGAGAAAAACGGGCAGCCCTCCTTGGCATGAAAAAGGAGCCGGTTTCCCGACTCCATTAATTATTTAGTTAGAAATATTGTCATTTAAGAATGGATACCAGCTTCTTGATCTCTTCGAAGCTTTCATTGAGAGGCTCACCGCTCAGACCGGCATCAGCTAAGTCCTCACTCAGGGGCAGAATACACGCAATTTTTTCCGGCGCACTGATCTTTTCAATCATGGCTGCCTTGTTCTTTTCTGTGACTTTATTGAGAACATAGTATATCGGGTGTCCAACCTGCGCACAGATCTCACCAATCTTTTCTGACAGCTTCAATGATTCGTAGGAAGGATCGACTACCATGAGCACAGCGTCAGTGCAGTTCCCGGTGCCGCGTCCGAAATGCTCAATACCGGCTTCCATATCAAGAATGACAATATCATTCTCCCCAAGCTGCAAAAAGGATAAAAACTGAAGCATGACAATGTTGAAGGCGCAGGCACATCCCTCGTTGGCTTCATGAATCTTGCCGGGGGCCATCAGCATAATGTTTCCGTCCGATGACAGATACTCTTTGGGAATGCGGTCAAAAGTCCATGCTCCATCAAATAGCGGCGGCACATTTTGCGGCCCCTCTGCAGACAACATCATGATCCGCTGCTTACCACCGACATAATCGGTGAAGTCTTTCGGCAAATCCAATCCAAGCTGCTGATGCAAACCGTAGTTGGACTCGTCGCAGTCAACAACCAGCACCCGCTTTCCCTGACGGGCATATTCCTTCGCAAGAAGCGCCGTAACCGTGCTTTTGCCACAACCGCCCTTACCACAAAGCATGAGTTTCATATCTTTTCCTCCATTTCATGCGGCTCATTAACCGCCAGCTGGAGGAAAAGATAATTGAATTGTCCTAATAGCATAAGCCCCCCGGGGGGATTGGATTCTGTACATCTTTCAGGCGTTCAGAACAGTTATGAACGGATACTAAAAAAATGTTCATGATTGACAGAAACGGACACGTGATTATAATTATAGACATACCGCTTATGATTTAAGAGGTGATAGTATGGCTGAGCAAAAACAACGGAAGACTGACAGACGCACTCTATATACCCGCATGGTGGTTAAGGATGCGCTCCTGGAACTTCTTTCCGAGATGGACTACGCGGATATAACAGTTGCAACCCTCTGCCGTAAAGCAGAGATTAACCGGGGAACTTTTTATCTTCACTATGACAACCTTTCTCAGGTAATGGATGAGCTTTTTACCGACGCTCTCGGCAGCACACACAGTATGCTTTTCCAGATTGGATGTGCAACGGCGGCAGAAGAAAAATGTGCCTATCCACTCTGCCGCTTCCTGAGAGAAAACAAAAAATACCAACCACTGTTTTTCTCAGATACTTTGCATAGTCAGGTAATCGAAAAGATAGCATCAGTGAATCGCAACGATTTCATAGCAAAGCTGAAAAACCAAACAGACTTGGATGAGGAGGCCCTCACTGCACTGTTTTTGTTTCAGCTCAACGGTTGTCTTGCCATCAGCAAGCAAAACGTCCATATTGCAGATGAATCCTGGGCACATATTCAGTGCAGCATTGACAGATTTCTGAAATCTGGTATTCAGGGGCTTGAGGAACCAGTATAACAATAATCTCCCTTCCAGTTCTTTGATCGCGGTAGGCGTAGGCTTCCTTCCACGAGTAGCCATATGCCATTCCTCCTTCCTCAGAGCATAAAAATGCAGGCCCATGGATGAGCAGAAAGAAATCGCAGACTACTCGAATAATACTGTTCAAAAAATCGATGCGCTACTAAACCGTCGCCAAAGGGGGATGTATACAGATGAACATTTATGTGGATTTTGATGATTGCCTGTGCGAAACCGGCAGGTTCTATTCCGAATTTGTGGGAAAGCTGTTCGGAAAGAAGATCCCCTATGAAGAGATGAAATATTTTAATATGCAGCAATCATTTTCTCTGAGCGATGAACAGTATGAGAAAATGATGACAGAAGGGCATAAACCGGAAATGCTGCTGTCTTACGCAGAGACGCCGGGTGCATCAGAAACGATTAACGGCTGGGTGGAAGCTGGTCATAATGTGTTTATTATAACCGGACGCCCGTACAGTACCTTTGAAGCCTCCCGGGCATGGCTTGACCGGCATGGTTTTGCAAAGGTTAAACTGTACTGCCTGAACAAGTACGGGCGGGATACATTTTATGAGAGTGAGGCGTTCAGCCTTGAACTCGAAGATTATTATAAAATCCATTTTGACTATGTTATTGAAGATTCACCGGAGGCTTTCTGTTTCTTTGAACATCTTCCGGAGTCAAAGGTGCTGGTTTTTGACCGCCCTTGGAATCGTGACTGCGTTTTTCCGAATGATAATTATTTCAGATGTTCTGACTGGAAAAGCATACGGAAGCTGGTAACAGTCATTTCCGGTTGAAAAAGTCCTATGATTTTTGAAGAAAACGTTGCAATAGTCATAGGACTTTTTGTAAAAGCCGGTGCCTGTTGCCATGAAAGATAGCGCATCTATGTGGGATGAATTCGCAATAATCACAAAACGGATGCGTCAGATGAGGAGTATTGAGATGTTGAAATTTGCATTTACTATACCGGCAAAGAATAATATATCCCCGGGAGAGGCACTGAATCTTCTGGGCGGTATCGTAAATCCTTCGGAAGAAGCGGTCACCGCTGCGATTCACGTGTGGGCAAGACTGGCGGACGAATGGAAGCCGGTTCTTTCGAAACAGGAGGAAATAGCAGCCGGAGAGCACAAGCATGTGTATTACACCCTCCCGTACAAGGCCCTTGAGGAGGCTTTCCCGGATGAAGACCTGGAAGAAGTGGAGCTGTATATCTCCGACAGTATGCCGGATGCGAAGACAAACGGTGAACTGGTGCTGATTGGGTGAAGAAATAATTGATTTACTGCCTGAATATTGGTATTGTTTAGGCAATAAATACTTTTTTGCGGAGAGAAAAATAAGAAAAAAAGCAGTATTTGCAGCTATACTGGCTGCGGCCATGACAGCTGCTGCCTGCAGCGGAAACGGAGGCCGAAACGTTAACATGGACAGACTGGATGATGCTTTGCTGGAGGATATCCTGGAAAAGCCTTACTGGATAATGGATCTCCTCCCCAAACAGGTGCCGCCGGATGCCGTGGGACAGTATTTTGCGGTGGAGAAGTATTATCTGCAGAAACCGCGAATCCTGGAAATCCGCAGGAAATACCTGGCGATCCTTCTGAAGCTGAACTGTTATTACGATCTGGCGGTCTCCGCCTACGGTACTGCCTGCTGGAAGGAGAATCCGGAACTGGCAGAGCTGGAGGAGTGGCTGCTGACCGATGCGGAAGCAGAGACGCTGCATGTGATGGTTTCCGGGGCAGAATCCCTGCTGGTACTGGACTTCGGAGACACGTACATGACCGTTTACAATCCCACGGAGGCACTTTTGCGGCTGCTTAAAGACCTGGCCGCTTCGGAAGGCCTGTTCCTGTGGCAGCCGGAATGAAGTATTTGAGAGGTAATTGAATGACAGATAACCAGCATGGTGAAGACAGAAATGCTTTACCTGTCATTAAGGCGGTGTTTTTTGATGTGGACGGCACCCTTCTGCCCATCGGTGGAAATAAAGTGCCGAAAAGCACCAGGCGCGCCGTTCAGGCGCTACTGAAGGTGAGGCTGAATGAAGAAGAGAATCCTGATGATTGCCACCGGAGGAACCATAGCAGCCCTGGATTCGGGCGAAGGCCTGCGGCCGGCGCTTACCTCGGATGAGCTTTTAAAGTATATTCCGGAGGTAGAGCAGTACTGTGACGCGGATACCCTGCAGCTGATGAATCTGGACAGTACGGATATTACGCCCTCCCACTGGCTGGAAATCGCCGGCACCATCGAGGCAAAATACCGGGAATATGACGGTTTTGTCATTACCCACGGTACGGATACCATGGCTTATACCGCGGCTGCCCTTTCCTACCTGATCCAGGATTCGCCGAAGCCGGTGGTCATCACCGGTTCCCAGAAATCCATCGCCGGCAACGATACGGATGCAAGACGCAATCTCATCGATGCATTCCTGTATGCGGCGGATGCAGAGTCCCACGATGTGAGCCTGATCTTTGACGGCAAGGTCATCCTGGGCACCCGTGCCCGCAAGGAGCGTTCAAAAAGCTTCAATGCCTTTGCCAGCGTGGATTATCCGGAACGGGCCGTGATCCGGAACCGGAAAATCCTGCGTTACCTGCCGCCGAAACCCTATCTTTTCGGCGCGGAGCCGCATTTTTATCATAAGCTGGAGCCGAAAATCCTTCTCCTTACCCTGGTGCCGGGCATGGATACCCTGGTGCTGGAACGGCTCAAGGACGAGGGCTACCGGGCGTTAATCTGCCAGTCCTTCGGAATGGGCGGCCTGCCCGGCGGGAAAAACGGCGCCTTTGCCAGAGCCATGGGCGAATGGCTGGCTTCCGGCCGGTCCATCCTGATGATGACCCAGGTCCCCTACGAGGGCAGTGATATGAATATTTATGAGGTCGGAAAAGGCGTAAAGGAGCATTTTCCGATTATGGAGGCCTACAATATGACCCTGGAGGCAGCGGTCACGAAGCTAATGTGGGCATTGGGCGAAACCAACGACCCGGAGAAAATCCGGGAGCTTTTCTACCGCACGGTGCAGTTTGACCTGATTCTGTAAGGTGGTATAATTAATAAAAAATAAATAATAGATACTCGGAGGTGAGTAGTGATGTGGCTGATTATGGCTGTTCTTTCCGCAGTTTTTGCCGGACTTACGGCAATTCTGGCAAAATGCGGAATCAGAAAGACAGACTCTGATGTGGCTACCGCTCTGCGAACGATAGTTGTACTTTTATTTGCCTGGATTATGGTGTTTGTCGTCGGGTCGGCCGGCACGATTACGTCGATTTCACCCAAATCCATCCTTTTCCTGATCCTTTCCGGACTGGCCACCGGCGGCTCATGGATTTGCTATTTTAAAGCCCTGTCCGTCGGAAATGTGAACAAGGTCGTGCCCGTGGACAAATCCAGCACGATTCTTACGGTTCTGCTGGCCATCATCCTGTTCGGGGAAACCGGCCACCTGCCGGTGAAGCTTATCGGTACGGCGCTGCTGGCCGTGGGCGTATTCCTGATGATCGAGAAGAAGAACGAACAGGAGAAAGAGACGAGGCGCACCTGGCTTCCCTACGCCGTCGGATCGGCTGTATTTGCGGCCCTGACCTCGGTGCTGGGCAAGGTGGGCATCTCAGGCGTGGAGTCAAACCTCGGCACCGCCATCCGAACCGGCGTCGTCCTGGTGATGGCCTGGCTGATTGTGCTGGGCAAGGGGAAGACAAGGGAACTCAAAAAAATAAACCGGAAAGAACTGGTGTTCATCATTCTTTCCGGTTTTGCTACGGGTGCTTCCTGGCTGTGTTATTATTATGCAATCCAGAAGGGAATTGTCAGTGTGGTCGTTCCCATCGACAAGCTGAGTGTGGTGCTCACCGTGGCCTTTTCCTACTTTGTGTTTAAGGAAAAGCTCAGCAGAAAAGCCCTGCTCGGCCTGGTGCTGATGGTTGCCGGCACCCTGGCCATGGCCATCTGGTCCTAGGCCCTGCCGGAGTCTGCGCCTGTCATATCAGGATAAGCTTCATGTAATACCCGGCAAGCTTTTCCGGCGGTAGGTCGCTGCTTTCACCGGATAACATACCCAGCAGGTTGCCTTTATTGTATTTCAGGTGATACAGCAGATGTGTTATCCGCTCCTGAAGGCTGCCCTCCGAGCCTGAGAAATCGTGGGAACCCTCCGACTGGAGCTCCGTCGAAAATACGTGCTCAAATATTTCTGTGCACATTTCCTTAAGCAGAGCGTCCTTCGTTTCGAAGTGAGCGCAGCTTCAATGTGTTACGCAGACCATTGAGGAAACTTGAGAAGGTGAAGGCAGTCTGCATCGGAAAACAGACGGAGGCCGCGAAATAGCTTTTTTTCACAGAAATCGATAAAGGTGTATTTTGCAGGCTCGTTTTGTGGTAGAATGATGAAACGAGTGATGCACCCAAAGCCGCGACGGCCGGTAAGGCGCGTCGCGGTTTTTGTGAAAGAAAGGAAAGATAGTATGTATACGCGGGAAGGAATCATCGTCGGCAGCTATGCGGTGGACAGGATTACGGATACTCTTTATGACGGAACCGTCTGTACCGTGCTGAAGCCGGACAACTGGAATAAGGTGCTGCTGCTGGACCTGGACGGCGCTTCCAACTGTGAGACGGAGGGCGAAATGGGCCCGATGCATCTGGCGAGGCTGGAGGCATTTTTCTCGGAAGGCTACGCCTACGGCGGCGTGCAGCGGGAAGGCGTGGGCTACCGTTTTCCATCCGCGGTGCAGATGCTGGCGGACGTGCGGACTGCCTTTATAAAAATGTTTGAAGAGCCGGAATACACCGTGGCGTTCGGCGCTTCCCGGGGCGCTTTTGTGGGCCGGTTCTGCATGGAGCAGAGGGCGGACGTCTTCGACGGCGCCATGGTCTTCGGCGGCGGCGGTTCGGGAGAAATCGCGGCGCTGAACTCCAAGCTGGACGGTAAATTTGCGGTGAATACCCTGCTTGCGCCGGAAAGACCGCTGACCCTTGCGGGCATAAAAAGCCTGGAGGAAGAGGACGAAAAAGTCAATGAAATCGTGGCAAAGGCGGCTTCCGAGCCCCTTGGCCGGGCGAGGCTTGCCCTGGCAGCGGCTTTTGAACAGCTGCCCGCCTGGGCGGATCCGGAAAGGGAGAAGCCGGCAGCAGATGATTATGAAGAGCAGTTCCGGCAGCTGGTCAGCTGTTTTGCATTTGCCCAGTTTACCTTCGGTTCTTTTATGATCGAACAGCTTGCGGGCGGCCCGGTCAGCTGGAACACGGATACGGATTATGCGGATTTGCTGGAACGCTCCGGAAGGAAGGATTTTGTTCTGGCCATGTATGAAGCGGCTGGCGCAGGAGAGGAAGGCATGGCGAAAGACCTGGAAGCGCTGAAGAATGCGCCGAGGGTGCACGCGGATCCCGCGGCGGTCTCCGTTGCGGAAAAGCTGCTTACCTATACCGGCGGCATCGGCGGCCCGGTGGTGAACATGGACAATATCGGGGACCAGGTGGACCCGGAATCCTGCAAATACGCCTACCGGAAAACCCTGCAGAAGCGGGGCAGGGACGAGCTTCTGTCCGTGCTCTGGGTCAACAGCGCGGGGCACTGTAATTTCACCGAGAGTGAGATCCTGGAGGCGCTGGCTGTGCTTCTGCATCGGATTAAAAACGGTGTATGGCCGGATCTGGCGCCGGAGAAGCTGAATGCGGAGGCGGAAGCAAGACATGCGTCACCGGCACGTTTCTTCAGCTACGAGCCGGCGGAAGCCCTACATGAATGGGATTTTACCAACTGGGAAACCTATGAAGGCTGAATAGTGTCAGGAAATCTGTTGTAAGGTTTACATAATTTATTTATAAAGGAGATCATTACATGTCCAAGAAAGCAGGCGCCGCAGCAATCATTCTCAGTATTCTGGCCATCGCCGTGTCGGTTGTCGCCTTGGTATTCTGCCTGAAGCCGTCGAAGGAGGAGACGCCGAAGATGGATACCCAGTACGTCCTCTACCTGGGGACCAATGACAAGGACACCAACGAGCCCGTATTTACGCCGGAGGAGGCGAAGACGAAGGCGGAGGCCATCCTCATTGACCATTTCGGGGGCTACACCATCCAGGAAGCCAGCGGCGGCTGGATTGACGGTGACACCGAATACCAGGAGTACACCCTGGTGATTTACTTAAGCGATACGGACCTGACCCAGGTGCACAGTGCCGCGGATGAAATGATTGAACAGTTCCACCAGAGCTCCGTGCTGATTCAGGCGAACCAGACCATCACGGAATTCTATTCCGGGGCAGAATAAGCGGGGAAAATGCAGATGGATTTGAAAATAATCGATCACAGGCTGACCGTCTGCAAGGTGGCGCAGACAGCGGATATTGATCTGTCGGCAGATTTTTATTTCATCGGGAAAACGGATGAAGAACTGTCCCTGGTCTGCAAAACGGAGGACACACCCGAAAAGACCCTCGAACGCGAGGACGGATGGCGGGGATTCCGGATTCAGGGCATGCTTGATTTTTCGCTGATTGGTATCCTGGCAAAGCTGTCCGGCATCCTTGCGGAGCAGGGAATCGGGATTTTTGCCGTATCCACGTACAATACGGATTATATCCTGGTGAAAGAGGAAAACTTCGCCAAAGCCCTGACCGCCCTGGCAGCGGAAGGATATACGGTGGGGTGACAGGACACTGTGCCAGTCACTTTGTCCCAATCAATGTCTTTGAGAAACCGGTTACTCTGCTGAGCTGTCTGACAGAGATACCGGTTTTTCTCAACTTGCTTAAAACCTGGTTGCGTTTTGCTTTCGGAAATGATTGAAGTTCGGCAATGCTGGAACAGCCGGTTATTTCCAGAACAAGTGCCAGTGCCTGCTGGTCGGTCCAATGAACCGGACCATGAAAATGGGCCGCCTGTGCTGCGGGAAGCGGCGTCGAAATCAATTCAAACAATTCCTGAAAACTATTGAACATGGAAAGCACGAGTTCTGTATCTGTAATATCGTCGTCATATCCGGCATACGCGCGGAAACTGCTCCAGAAGTATTGCTGCGGACTTGATATGATTCCCGCACGGACAGGATTCTGAAGGATATATCGAAAAGCGTTGATAAGATAGGATTCGGACTCAATGGGCTCACTGAAAAACCGTTCCTGAAACAGGTGCCCGCTTCTTTCGTATTTGTGATTATACCAGGGAACGAAGCTGTTCGTGATGCGTTGGAAGACATGGCCGATGCTTTCACTTTTTATCTGCAGGATCAGATGAATGTGGTTGTCCATGAGACAATAAGAAAGGACTTTAAGATCCGTGTGATTCTTGCATTTTTTCAGGGTGGAAAGAAAACGGCAGCGATCTTCCTCATCTTCAAAAATGATTTGTTGATTTACGCTGCGAAGTACGCAATGGTAGATATCTGTACTGCTGACAACACGCGGTTTTCTGGGCATAAAAAAGAACCTCCGTTATGATGTGACAAAAGAAATGGGACAAAGTGCCTGGCACAAGTGTCCGGAAAGAAAAAACGGGACAAAGTGCCTGGCACTTTGTCCCGAGTCGGGGTAACAGGATTCGAACCTGCGACCTCACGGCCCCCAGCCGTGCGCTCTAGCCAAACTGAGCCATACCCCGAAAACAGCATTGATATAATAACACC
>CADBNF010000086.1 GCA_902796005.1 uncultured Lachnospiraceae bacterium
CTTGAGGTCCGGAGCCAGCGCTTTGATCCCGAGCTCGAAGCGGATCTGGTCGTTGCCCTTGCCGGTGGCGCCGTGGCAGATGGCCACTGCGTTTTCCTTCCTGGCTACTTCCACCAGGGTTTTGGCGATAAGGGGCCGGGCCATGGAGGTGCCCAGCAGGTATTTGTGCTCGTATACGGCACCGGCCTGCACGCAGGGCATGATGAAATCGTCACAGAATTCATCGATGACATCCATGATATACAGCTTGGAAGCGCCGGAAAGCTTTGCCCTTTCCTCAAGCCCGTCCAGCTCTTCTCCCTGTCCGCAGTTAATGCAGCAGCAGATGACATCGTAATTATAATTCTCCTTCAGCCAGGGGATAATGGCGGTGGTATCCAGGCCGCCGGAATAAGCAAGAACTACTTTTTCACGCATTGTTTTCTTCCTTTCAAACACATCGGTTTTTGAACATGAAGGTAATATACTACAAAACAAATAAATATGCAAGCATATTTTAAAAAAATAAATTTTGACTTGCATAATACCCTGCATATGTGTATAATTATGCGAAACGCGAGGAAATCATCCAAAAAGGAGAAAAAATATGATTAAAGCGGGTATTATCGGCGCCACCGGTTACGCCGGAGCGGAAGCAGCAAGGCTTCTCAAGGGGCATCCTGAAGCAGAGGTTATCTGGTACGGCTCCAGAAGCTACATCGGGCAGCCCTACGCCGATGTGTACGGCAACATGAGAAACATTGCCGAGGATAACTGCAAGGGCGAGGACATGGCAGAGCTGGCAGAGGAAGCGGACGTTATTTTCACCGCCACGCCCCAGGGCTTCTGCGCCTCCCATATTAATAAGGAAATTCTGTCGAAAACCAAGGTGATAGACCTGAGCGCGGATTTCCGTTTCAGGGATGTGGATGTGTATGAACAGTGGTACGGCATCAAACATGCCGCGCCGGAGCTCCTGCCGGAAGCGGTCTACGGCCTGTGCGAGCTGTACCGGGATCAGATAAGGAAGACTTCCCTGGTCGCCAATCCGGGCTGCTACACAACCTGCTCCATCCTTTCCCTCTATCCCCTGGTAAAGGAAAAGCTGGTTATTCCGGAAACCATCATTATCGATGCCAAATCCGGCACCAGCGGCGCGGGCAGAGGCGCGAAGACGGACAACCTGTTCTGCGAGGTAAACGAAAACATCAAGGCCTATTCCCCGGCAACCCACAGACATACGCCGGAAATCGAGGAGCATCTTTCGGCTGCGGCGGGCAAGCCCGTGATGGTGAACTTCACACCCCATCTGGTACCCATGAACCGGGGCATCCTTGTCACCGCCTACGCCTCTTTGGCTGAGGGCGCTGCACAGGAGCAGATTGCCGACGCCTATCAGGCATATTACGGCAGCGAAACCTTTATCCGGCTCCTGAAGCCCGGCATCTGTGCCCAGACCAAATGGGTGGAGGGCAGCAACTATACGGATATCGGCTTTACCGTGGACAAACGGACGGGCAGAGTTATCGTTATGGCTGCCCTGGACAACCTGGTAAAGGGCGCGGCAGGCGCTGCGGTGCAGAACATGAATATCCTGTTCGGTCTGCCGGAAAACTGCGGGCTGGACCTGTATCCCGCATTTCCCTGATGCAGGAAGCTTACATACAACGGAGGAAGAAAAATGACAGAAAAGTTTAACGGCGGCGTTACGTCGCCGAAGGGATTTAAAGCAGCGTCCTTTGCGGCCGGCATCAAGAAGGCGGGCAAACCGGACATGGCCATGATTTATGCCGAAAAGCCCTGTGCGGCGGCGGGTACCTTTACCTCCAACCTGGTGAAGGCAGCCCCCGTGGTGTGGGACCGGGACCTTATCGCGGCGGGCAATACCGTTTCCGCTGTGGTCGTCAACAGCGGCGTAGCCAATGCCTGTACCGGTGAGGAGGGCCTGTCCTACTGCAGGCAGACGGCCAAGGAGGCTGCAAAGGTACTGGGCATTGCGCCGGAAAACGTCCTGGTGGCCTCCACCGGCGTTATAGGCAGACAGCTGCCCATGGATAAAATCACAGCCGGTGTGGACGCCCTCGTCCCCCTGCTTTCGGAAACCCGGGAGGCTGCGGGAAAGGCCGCGGAAGCCATCATGACCACGGATACGGTATCCAAGGAGACGGCTTGCCGCTTTACCCTGGACGGCAAAACCGTAACCATCGCCGGCATGAGCAAGGGCTCCGGCATGATTAACCCGAAGATGTGCACCATGCTGGCCTTTATCACCACCGATGCGGCCGTCAGCCATGAAATGCTCCAGGCCGCCTTAAGCGAGGTGGTGGAGGACACCTTCAATATGATTTCCGTGGACGGGGACACCTCCACCAACGATACCTGCGTGGTCCTGGCCAGCGGACTGGCCGGCAATACGCCGATCACGGAGAAAACGGAAGACTACGAGGTGTTCAAGTCGGCCCTTTTTGAGATTTGCCGGGACCTGGCCATGATGATGGCGGCGGACGGCGAAGGCGCCAGCTGCCTCTTCGAGGTGAAGATGACCGGGGCGGAAAGCATTGACCAGGCCAAAACCCTGGCCATGGCTGTCATCAGCTCCAACCTGACCAAGGCAGCCATCTTCGGCCATGATGCCAACTGGGGCCGGATTATCTGCGCCATGGGCTACTCCGGCGCCGTATTCGAGCCGGAGAAGGTGGACCTTTCCTTTGTCAGCGAAGCCGGCACCGTAAAGATCCTGGAAAACGGACTGGATACCGGCTACAGCGAAGAGCTGGCCACGGAGATTCTGTCACAGAAGAAGGTCACCGCCCTGGTGGACCTGAAAATGGGCAGGGAAGAGGCCACGGCCTGGGGCTGCGACCTGACCTTTAAATATGTATCCATAAATGCGGATTACCGCTCATAAGACAAGGGGAAGCTATGATCAGTCAGAAGATTCTGGACAAGGCGGAGGTGCTCATCGAAGCCCTTCCCTACATCCAGCGGTTCAACAGAAAGATAATTGTGGTTAAATACGGCGGCAGCGCCATGACCGACGAGACACTCAAGAAAAACGTGATTGAAGACGTGGTGCTTTTGAAGCTGGTAGGCTTCAAGCCGGTGATTGTCCACGGCGGCGGCAAGGAGATTTCCAGCTGGCTGAAGAGGGTGGGCAAGGAATCCGAGTTCAAAAACGGCCTGCGGGTTACGGACGAGGAAACCATGGAAGTGGCCGAAATGGTCCTGAACAAGGTTAACAAGGAGCTGGTTTCCCTGATCCAGACCCTGGGCGTAAAGGCCGTCGGCGTCTCCGGCAAGGATGCAGGCCTTCTGCAGGTTACGAGAAAAAGCGCAAACGGAGAGGATATCGGCTTTGTGGGAGACGTGTGCAGGGTAAATCCCAAGCTGATTTATGACCTGCTGGAGAAGGATTTCCTGCCGGTTATCTGCCCGGTAGGCGCGGACGAGACCTTCCATTCCTACAACGTCAATGCGGACGAAGCGGCCTCAGCCGTGGCGGAAGCCCTTGGCGCGGAGAAGCTGGCCTTCCTGACGGATATTGAGGGTGTGCTTTACGACAAGGACGATCCCTCTTCCCTGATTTCAAGGCTTACGGTCTCCCAGGCCCGGCAGATGATTGCCGACGGCCACGCCGGCGGCGGCATGATTCCCAAGCTGCAGAACTGTATAGACGCCATCAACAACAACGTATCCCGGGTACATATCCTGGACGGCAGGGTTCCCCACTGTCTGCTGCTGGAAATCTTCACCCGGGAGGGCATCGGTACCATGATTTTCAGAGACGAGGAGGTACAGGAATGAGCACGGAGAGCATTCGCGAAAGAGTAGAGGAATACGTCCTTCATACCTATAACCGTTTTCCCGTGGATTTTGTAAAGGGAGAAGGGGTTTACCTGTATGACGCGGAGGGCAGGAAATACCTGGATTTTGCTTCCGGCATCGGCGTAAATGCCATCGGCTACGGCAACGAAACCTACAAGGCTGCGTTAAAGGACCAGATTGACAGGCTTACCCATATTTCCAATCTGTATTACAACGACCCGCTGGCGGACGCGGCGGAGAAGCTTGTGAAGGCCACGGGCCTTTCCAAGGCCTTCTTCACCAACAGCGGCACCGAAGCGGTGGAAGGCGCCCTGAAGGCGGCCAAGAAGTACATGAAGCTGAAAGGCAGGGAGAACGCCCAGCAGATTATTGCCATGGAGCATTCCTTCCACGGCCGCAGCGTCGGCGCCCTTTCCGTGACGGGCAACGAGCCCTACCGTACGCCCTTCCTTCCCCTGATGCCCGGCGCGGTATTTGCCGAGTTCAATAACCTGGATTCCGTAAAGGCCCTGGTCGGGGACCAGACCTGCGCGATTATCCTGGAGACCCTGCAGGGAGAGGGCGGCATCTATCCCGCCGAGGAGGACTTTATCCGCGGCCTTCGCGCCCTTTGTGACGAAAAGGACATCGTCCTCATCCTGGATGAGGTCCAGTGCGGCATGGGCAGGACCGGCAGCATGTTCAACTACCAGAAATACGGCATTGCGCCTGATATCGTAACCTGCGCAAAGGCCCTGGGCTGCGGCGTGCCGGTGGGCGCCTTTGTCCTGAATGAGAAGCTTGCCGAGGCATCCCTGGTTGCCGGGGACCACGGCAGCACCTACGGCGGCAATCCCCTGGTCTGCCGGGCTGTCAGCACGGTCTTCGACGTGTATGAGGAAGAGCATATCCTTGAAAACGTGAATAAACTGGCACCGGTGCTGGAGGCCGGACTGGACAAAATCGCGGCGGAAAGCCCGAAGGTCCTGAAAAGAAGGGGAATGGGCTTCATGCAGGGACTGGTGCTTGCGCCGGAGGTAAAGGTTTCCGAGGTTGTGGCAGCCTGCCTTGCGGAGGGCCTGGTGGTGATCAGCGCGGAGGGCAACGTCCTGCGTATGCTGCCGCCTCTCGTAATAAATGAGCAACATATTGATGAAATGTTAACAAAGATTACGAAAGTGCTTGCATAAGGACTACTTTTTCGTTAAAATAATATGCGGTGAGTGGGTACGGTTCCTTCAATGAAGGAAAGGAAGGATACCCATGAAAAGAATAATGGCTTATCTGTTGATGTGTGCAGCCCTTCTTGCCGGCTGCACACATCATTCTGCGGTTTATACCCCGGATTCTGCCGGGATGACAGCCGTCTCCGGAGAAGAGGAACAGGCGCCGGATGCCGGCGTTTGCTACGTCTATGTCTGCGGGGCGGTGGCAGCTCCCGGCGTCTACAGGCTGCCTTACGGAAGCCGTATCTGTGACGCGATTGAAGCGGCAGGGGGCTTTGCCCCCGGCGCGGACGAAACCAGCGTCAACCAGGCCAGGCTCGTTGAGGATGAGATGCAGCTGCGGGTGTATTTTATCGACGAGGAAGCGGCACAGACCGGGGGTAAAGTGAATATCAACCTGGCCGATGCGGAAACGCTGATGACGCTTCCCGGCATCGGAAAGGCAAAGGCAGAGGCCATTATCGCCTATCGGAAGAAGCACGGCGGCTTTTCTTCCGGCGAGGAACTGATGCAGGTGGAGGGCATTGCCGAGAAGCTGTATGAGGGC
>CADBNF010000087.1 GCA_902796005.1 uncultured Lachnospiraceae bacterium
AACGACTTCACCTTCAGCGGCACTGCAGAGGCGAAGCGCACCGACGCTGGTACCACGAACATGGGCCTGGCAGCGGGACAGTTCGCGAACAAGAATACGAACTTTAAGACTGTAACCTTCGAAGTAACAGACGGTTACCAGACCATTACGCCTATCGACGTGACGGTAACCATCGTCGGCGCAAATAACTCTGCGGTTTACGATGGTAAGGAGCACAGTGTAAGCGGCTATACTGCAACTGCCAGCACCGAGCTGTATGATGTAACCAAAGACTTTACCTTCAGCGGAACAGATTCCGCAGCGCGTACCGAGGTCGGCACCACCAACATGAATCTGGCAACGGAGCAGTTCGCCAATACAAATACGAATTTCGCAACCGTTACCTTCAATGTAACGGATGGCTACCAGACCATTACGCCGATTGATGAGGTTATTGTCACCATTACCGGTCACTACAACACCACCGATTACGATGGTGAAGAACACACCGTAACCGGTTACGATGTGATAATCAGCAACGATCTTTATAAGGAAGCTGACTTTACCTTCAGCGGCACGGCCAAAGCAGCCCGCACCGATGCCGGTACCACTAATATGGGCCTGGCAGCAGACCAGTTTGAGAACACTAACACGAACTTTGCCAAGGTAACCTTCAATGTAACAGACGGTTACCAGACCATTAACCCGATTGACGTGACGGTTACCATCACCGGCCACAACAACACGACGGATTACGATGGTAAAGATCACAGTGTAGAAGGCTATGATGTGGAAATCAGTAATCCTCTTTATAAGGTAGCTGACTTCACCTTCAGCGGCACAGCCAAAGCAGTCCGCACCGACGCCGGCACCACGAACATGGGCCTGGCAAAAGAGCAGTTCGCGAACACGAATGAGAACTTCAAGAAAGTAACCTTCAACGTAACCGACGGTTATCAGACCATCAACCCGATTGACGTAACCGTAACCATCGTTGGTGCGAACAACACCACCGACTACGATGGCAAAGAGCATAAGGTGGAAGGTTATACGGCAACGGCCAGCACCGAGCTGTATGATGTAACGAAGGACTTCACCTTCAGCGGCACAGCCGAGGCAGCCCGTACCGATGCCGGCACCACGAACATGGGCCTGGCGGACAGCCAGTTTGCCAACACAAACAGTAACTTCAAGAGTGTAACCTTCAACGTAACGGACGGTTACCAGACCATCAACCCGATTGATGTAACCGTAACCATTGTCGGCACGAACAATACCACCGATTATGATGGCGAAGAGCATAAGGTGGAAGGTTATACGGCAACGGCCAGCACCGATCTGTATGACGTAACGAAGGACTTCACCTTCAACGGCACAGCCGAGGCAGCCCGTACCGACGCCGGTACCACGAACATGGGCCTGACAGCGGGACAGTTCGCGAACAAGAATACGAACTTCAAGACTGTAACCTTCAACGTAACGGACGGTTACCAGACCATTACGCCGATTGACGTGACGGTTACCATCACCGGCCATAACAATACAACGGCTTATGATGGCAAAGAGCATGTAGTAGATGGTTATGACGTGGTAATCAGCAATTCCCTTTATAAGGAAGCTGACTTCACCTTCAGCGGCACTGCTGAAGCGAAGCGCACCGACGTCGGTACCACCAACATGGGCCTGAAGGCTGAGCAGTTTGCGAACACGAATGAGAACTTCAAGACTGTAACCTTCAACGTAACTGACGGCTATCAGACTATCACTGCCATCGATGTAACAGTTACCATTACCGGTAAAACCAATACGGCAACTTACGACGGCAATGAGCATACGGTAACCGGTTATGATGTGGAAATCAGCAATCCGCTCTACACGGAAGACGATTTCACCTTCAGCGGAACGGCCGAGGCGAAGCGTACCGAAGAAGGCACCACGAACATGGGCCTGAAAGAGGATCAGTTCGCCAATACCAATGACAACTTCGCAAATGTAACCTTCGAAGTAACAGATGGTTACCAGACCATCGTTCCGGTGGATGAGGTGGTTGTTACCATTACCGGTCATAGCAATACGACCGATTATGACGGCAGCGAGCACAGTGTCAGCGGCTACGATGTGGAAATCAGCAATCCGCTTTATAAGGAAGCTGACTTCACCTTCAGCGGAACAGCTTCTGCTGCCCGCACCGATGCCGGCACCACGACAATGGGTCTGGCTCCCGGACAGTTTACCAATACGAATAAGAACTTTGCGAAAGTAACCTTCAACGTAACTGACGGTTATCAGACCATCAACCCGATCAATGTAACAGTTACGATTACCGGTCACAACAACACAACTGATTATGACGGTGCGGAGCACAGCGTAAGCGGTTATGACGTGGAAATCAGTAATCCTCTGTACAAAGAAACCGATTTCACCTTCAGCGGAACAGCTTCTGCAGTCCGCACCGATGCCGGTAAGACGGATATGGGCCTGAAGGTGGACCAGTTTACCAATAACAATAAGAACTTTGCCTCCGTAACCTTCAATGTAACGGATGGCTATCAGCAGATTAACCCCATCGATGTGACAGTAACCATTACCGAGCACAGCGATACGGTTGACTATGACGGCGAAGCACATACAGTAACCGGTTATGATGTAAAGATCAGCAATCCGCTGTACACAATGGATGACTTTACCTTCAACGGTACCGACAGTGTGAGCGGAACCAATGCCGGCAGCTACGATATGGAGCTTAAGGCAACTGATTTCACCAACACAAATGACAACTTCGCAAACGTAACCTTCAATATTGTGGACGGCCAGCTGGTAATCAAGCCCATCAATGTGACGGTAACCATCACCAAGCACGGCGATGAAGTGGATTATGACGGCGAAGCGCATACGGTAACCGGTTATGATGTGGAAATCAGTAATCCGCTTTACACAACGGACGACTTTACCTTCACCGGAACCGACAGTGTGAGTGGAACCAATGCCGGAAGCTATGACATGGAGCTGAAGGCAGAAGACTTCACCAACACCAATGACAACTTCGCAAACGTATCCTTCAAGATTGTAGACGGCCAGCTGGTAATCAAACCCATCGATGTGACGGTAACCATTACCGAGTACAGTGATGAAGTTGATTATGACGGCAATTTACATACTGTTGAAGGTTATGATGTGGCAATCAGCAACCCGCTTTACACAGAAGCTGACATTGCTTTTACCGGCAACGACAAGGTAAGCGGAACCAATGCCGGCAGCTACGACATGGAGCTGAAGGCAGAAGACTTCGCCAACACGAATAAGAACTTCGCAAACGTGACCTTCGAAATCGTGGACGGACAGCTGGTAATCAAGCCCATCGATGTGACGGTAACCATCACCGAGCACAGTGATGAGGTGGACTACGACGGCAAAGAACATACCGTAACAGGCTATGATGTGGCAATCAGCAATGAGCTTTATAAGGAAGCTGACTTCACCTTCAACGGCAATGATACGGTAAGCGGCACGGACGCCGACAGCTACGCTATGGGGCTTTCACCGGAGAATTTCACCAACACGAATGAGAACTTCGCAAATGTGACCTTCGAAATCGTGGACGGCCAGCTGGTAATCAAACCTATCGACGTAGTTGTTACCATCGTTGGTGCGAACAACACCACGGTATACGACGGCGAGGAACACACTGTCAGCGGTTACACCGCAACGGCGGATTCCGATCTGTATGACGTCGATAATGACTTTGCCTTCAACGGAACGGCAGAAGCAAGCCGTACGGAAATCGGCCAGACTAATATGGGCCTGGCAGCGGAACAGTTTGTAAACGGCAACTCGAATTTTGCTTCCGTAGCATTTGATGTAACGGACGGTTTCCAGAAGATTGAGCCGGTGGATGAGGTAACAGTTACCATTACCGGACATAAAGACTCTGTGGATTATGACGGCACCGCGCATACGGTAACCGGTTACGATGTGGAAATCAGCAATCCGCTTTATACGGAAAAAGATTTCACCTTCACCGGAACCGCCAGTGTGAGCGGAACCAATGCCAGCACTTATCCGATGGGCCTGGAAGAGGCTGATTTCGCCAACACGAACGAGAACTTCTCAAAGGTTACCTTCGTCATCGTGGACGGCGAACTCGAAATCAAGCCGATTGATGTAACAGTAACGATTACTGAACATGGCGATGAAGTCGATTATGACGGTAAAGAGCACACAGTAACCGGTTATGATGTGAAAATCAGCAACGAGCTTTATAAGGAAGCTGATTTCACCTTCACTGGAACCGACAGTGTGAGCGGAACCAATGCCGGCAGCTACGATATGGAGCTTAAGGCAGACGATTTCACCAACACAAATGACAACTTCGCAAACGTGACCTTCAATATTGTGGATGGTCAGCTTGTAATCAAGCCCATCGATGTGACGGTAACCATTACCGAACACGGCGGTGAAGCTGATTACGACGGCAAGGACCATACGGTAGAAGGCTATGATGTCAGCATTGACAATGCACTGTATACGGAGAATGACTTCGAATTTACAGGCAAGGACAGTGTAACAGGCATCAACGCCGGAACCTATGACATGGAGCTTTCCGAGTCTGACTTCACAAACAAGAACGATAACTTTGCAAATGTTACCTTTGTTATCGTAGATGGTCAGCTGGTAATTAAGCCCATCGATGTGAAGGTAACGATTACCGAGCATAGCGACGAAGTGGACTATGACGGCAAGGCGCATACAGTAGAGGGCTATGATGTCAGCATTGACAACGAGCTGTATACAAGAGATGATTTCACCTTCACCGGAAACGCCACTGTAACCGAAACCAATGCCGGCAGCTACGATATGGAGCTTAAGGCGACTGACTTCACCAACACGAATGAGAACTTTGCAAATGTAACCTTCGAAATCGTGGACGGACAGCTGGTTATCAATCCGATCGAAGTAATCGTCACGATTACCGAACACAGCGGCGAAGCCACCTATGACGGTAAAGAGCACACAGTAACCGGTTATGATGTGGAAATCAGCAATCCGCTTTATACGGAAAAAGATTTCGTCTTTAACGGAACCAACAGTGTGAGCGGAACCGATGCCGGCAGCTACGATATGGAGCTGACAGCGGAGAACTTCCGAAATGAAAACAGAAACTTCACCAACGTAACCTTCGAAATCGTCGACGGAACCCTGGCTATCGCGAAGAGAACAGTCACCCTGACCTCCGCGACCGACAGCAAGATGTACGACGGTAATCCGCTGACCAACAGTGAAGTAACCGTAACCGGCGACGGATTTGCCGAGGGCGAAGGCGCAACCTACAACGTGACCGGAACCCAGACAGCCGTAGGATCCAGTGCGAACGCATTCACCTATACGCTGAATGAAGGCACCAAGGCAGCTAACTATGAGATTACTAAGGTAGAAGGCACCCTGACCGTTACCGAGCTTACCGATAAGGTAACCGTAACCATCACTGAGAACAGCGGCAGCGAGAAGTACGATGGAACCGAGAAAACCGTTACCGGCTACACCGTATCCATCGACAACCCGCTGTACAAGGAAACCGATTTCACCTTCAATGGTGACGCAACCGTGAAGGGCACCGATGCCGGCAGCTACGCTATGGAGCTGAAGGCGGAAGACTTCACCAACATCAGCACGAACTTCTCTGATGTTACCTTCGTTATCGTTGACGGCACCCTCGAAATCACGAAGCGTACAGTCACCCTGACCTCCGCAGACGACGAGAAGGTCTACGACGGCCAGCCGCTCACCAACGATGAAGTTACCGTAACCGGTGACGGCTTCGTCACCGGCGAAGGCGCGACTTATGACGTGACCGGAACCCAGACAGCAGTAGGATCCAGTGCAAATGCATTTACCTACACGCTGAATGCGAACACCAAGGCCGACAACTACGACATCACAGTCGTTCCCGGCACCCTGAAGGTCACCGAGCTTACCGATAAGGTAACCGTAACCATCACCGAGCACAGCGGCAGTGAGAAGTACGATGGTACCGCGAAGACCGTAGAGGGCTACGACGTAACCATCAGCAACAACCTGTACACCAGAGATGACTTCACCTTCAGCGGTAGCGCAGTGGTTACCGGCACCGATGCCGGCAGCTACGACATGGAGCTGAAGGCAGCAGACTTTACCAACACCAACCCGAACTTCAGCAATGTAGAGTTCGTCATCGTAGACGGAACCCTCGAAATTGCGAAGAGAACAGTAACCCTTACCTCTGCTGATGCCAGCAAGGTATACGACGGTCAGCCTCTGACCAACAGTGAAGTAACCGTAGACGGCGACGGATTTGCCGAAGGCGAAGGCGCAACTTACAACGTGACCGGAACCCAGACCCAGGTAGGATCCAGTGCGAATGCATTTACCTACACCCTGAACGAAGGCACGAAGGAAGCCAACTACGACATCACCACTACCTTCGGCACCCTGACCGTTACCGAGCTGACCAGCAAGGTAACCGTAACCATCACTGAGAACAGCGGCAGCTACACCTATGACGGAACCGCGAAGACTGTAGAAGGCTACACCGTAAGCATCAGCAACCCGCTTTACACCGAAGCCGACTTCACCTTCAGCGGCAACAAGACCGTCACCGGCACCGATGCGGGCAGCTATCCGATGGAACTTACACCGGCCAACTTCCGCAACGAGAACAATAACTTCAGCAATGTGGAATTTGTTATCGTAGACGGTACCCTGGAGATTGCGAAACGTAACGTCACCCTGACCTCTGCTGATGACAGCAAGGTTTACGACGGAACGGCCCTGACCAATGATGAAGTAACCGTAGGCGGCGACGGATTTGCCGAAGGTGAAGGCGCGGCTTATGACGTGACCGGAACCCAGACAGATGTAGGCGCGAGCGCGAATGCATTTACCTACACCCTGAACGAAGGCACCAAGGCAGCCAACTACACCATTACTACAGAAGAAGGTACCCTGACCGTTACACCGGTAACGGACAAGGTAACCGTAACCATTACCGAGAACAGCGGAAGCGAGAAGTACGACGGTACTGAAAAGACCGTTACCGGCTACACCGTAAGCATCGACAACGAGCTTTACACCGAAGACGACTTCAGCTTCAGCGGCGACGCAACCGTGAAGGGCACCGACGCCGGCACCTACAACATGGAGCTTGTACCGGAGAACTTCACCAACACCAGCGCAAACTTCAGCAATGTAGAGTTCGTCATCGTAGACGGAACCCTGGCTATCGCGAAGAGAACGGTAACCCTGACCTCCGCGACCGACAGCAAGGTTTACGACGGAACAGCCCTTACAAATGATGAAGTAACCGTAGGCGGCGACGGCTTTGCGGCAAATGAAGGCGCAACCTGCAACGTGACCGGATCCCAGACAGATGTAGGCGCGAGTGAAAATGCTTTCGAATACACCCTGAATGAGGGCACCAAGGCCGAGAACTACGAGATCACCACTACCTTCGGAACCCTGACCGTAACGGAGCTGACCGACAAGGTTACCGTTACCATCACCGAGAACAGCGGCAGCGAGAAGTACGACGGAACCGAAAAGACCGTTACCGGTTATACGGTGAAGATTGACAATGCGCTCTACACCGAAGCTGATTTCTCCTTCAAGGGCGATGACACTGTGAAGGGTACCGATGCGGGCACCTACGAGATGAAGCTGGATGCTTCCGACTTCACCAACACCAACGCGAACTTCTCCGATGTAACCTTCGTCATTGTTGACGGAACTCTGGAGATTGCGAAGCGTACTGTAACCCTGACCTCCGCAGACGGAACAAAGGTTTACGATGGTACTGCCCTTGTGAAGAACGAGCAGACTGACGTAACCGCAGGCGGCGACGGATTTGTCACCGGCGAAGGCGCTGTCTATGACATCACCGGAACCCAGACAGAAGTCGGCGAGAGCAAGAACACCTTTACCTACACGCTGAACGAGGGCACGAAGGCAGCCAACTACGAGATTTCCACCGTGGAAGGCACCTTAAGTGTAACGGCCGTAACCGATAAGGTTACCGTAACCATCACCGAGAACAGCGGAAGCGAGAAGTACGACGGTACCGAAAAGACCGTCACCGGCTACACCGTAAGCATCGACAACGAGCTTTACACCGAAGCCGATTTCACCTTCAGCGGCAACGCAGCTGTGAAGGGCACCGACGCCGGCAGCTACGCTATGGAGCTGAAGGCGGAAGACTTCACCAACACCAGCGCAAACTTCAGCAATGTGGAATTCGTCATTGTTGACGGAACCCTGGAGATTGCGAAACGCAGCGTAACCCTTACCTCTGCTGATGACAGCAAGGCTTACGACGGAACGGCCCTTACAAATCATGAAGTAACCGTAGGCGGCGACGGATTTGCGGCAGGCGAAGGCGCATCTTATGACGTGACCGGAACCCAGACAAATGCAGGTGAGAGTGCAAATACCTTCACCTACACCCTGAACGCCAGCACCAAGGAAGCCAACTACGACATCACGAAGACCGAAGGCACCCTGACCGTAACTGCAGCAAAAGACAAAGTAACCGTAACCATCACCGAGAACAGCGGAAGCGAGAAGTACGATGGTACCGAAAAGACCGTCACCGGCTACACCGTAAGCATTGACAACAAGCTTTACACCGAACGTGACTTCAGCTTCAGCGGCGACGCTACCATCAAGGGCACCGACGCCGGCAGCTACCCGATGAACCTTACGGCAGCGGATTTCAGAAACGAGAGCAGAAACTTCAGCAATGTGGAATTTGTCATCGTGGACGGAACCCTGGAGATTGCAAAACGTACCGTAACCCTTACCTCTGCTGATGACAGCAAGGTATACGACGGCACTGCACTGACCAACAGTGACGTAACCGTAGGCGGCGACGGCTTCGTGGATGGCGAAGGCGCGGCATATGACGTGACCGGAACCCAGACCGTGGCAGGCGAAAGCAAGAACACCTTCACCTACACGCTGAATGCGAACACCAAGGCCGGCAACTACGATATCACCACTGTGGAAGGCACCCTGACGGTTACCCCGGTAATCGATAAGGTCACCGTAACCATCACCGAGAACAGCGGCAGCGAGAACTACGACGGATCTGACACGACCGTCACCGGCTACACCGTAAGCATTGACAATACGCTTTACACCGAGGCCGACTTTAGCTTCAGCGGCGACGCCACCATCAAGGGAACCGACGCCGGCAGCTACCCGATGAACCTTACGGCAGGAGATTTCAGAAACGAGAGCAGAAACTTCAGCAATGTGGAATTTGTCATCGTGGACGGAACCCTGGAAATTGCAAAACGTACCGTAACCCTTACCTCCGCAGACGCAACGAAAGTCTATGACGGCACCCCGCTTGTGAAGAATGAGCAGACGGATGTAACCGTAGGCGGCGACGGCTTCGTGGATGGCGAAGGCGCGGCATACGACATCACCGGAACCCAGACCCTGGTAGGCGAGAGCAAGAACACATTCAACTACACCCTGAACGAGGGCACGAAGGAAGCCAACTATGATATCACCATCACGGAAGGCACCCTGAAGGTCACCGACGGTACCGGCGAAGAGGATGAGAAGGAAGTGGATGACGACCTGGTAGTAGGCAAGAGCCATGAGGCAGGCACCTACGGTCTGGGAGACACCGTAACCTTCACCATCACAGGCACCAATATTTACGAGGATGCCAGAACGATTACCTTCGAGGAGATTGAAGGCGTAACGCTTGCCCAGGCTGTATTTGAAAATGTAGCCGGCGGCGAGACCGTTACCACCACCGCAACCTACGTGATTGCGGAAGCCGACATCATCGCCCAGGAATTTGTCAATACTGTAACGGCCAAGGTCGGAAATGTCACCAAGACCGCCACCGATACCGTAACGGCAGAGGAAATCGAAGACATGAACGGTCACTTCACCATCGTGAAGGATACCAAGTCCACGCCGGCCAACGGCGAGACCTACGCCTTTGATGAGACCATCGTGTACAGCATCACCGTAACCAACGACGGAAATGTCACCGTAACGGACATCACGGTAACGGATGAACTCACCGGTGACGAATGGACCGTAGAGTCCCTGGCTCCGGAAGAGAGCAAGGAATTCGAAGCAACCTACACGGTAACGGAAGAAGACCTGCTTGTGGGCAAGGTAGCCAACGAAGCCACCGGTAAGGGCATCATCCCCGACCCGGATAAGCCCGAGGTTACACCTGAACCCGGCACGAAGGAAGTTCCCACCGAGGAAATCATCGACCTTACCGTAAAAGCTGATGATATCGAGATTTACTACGGCGATCCCGAGCCCGAACTGACCGTGACCGGCGAAGGCTTTGCCGAAGGCGAAGATATCAGCAAGATTGAATACGCCATCGAGCGTGAACCCGGCGACGAGCCCGGCACTTACAAGATTACGGTTTCCGGCGATGAAATGCAGGGACACTACCGCATCAAGTTTGTGGACGGCACACTGACCATCAAGCCCGGCGAATACGAATTCACCAAGGGCATGGGCCAGCACTGGATGAAGGGCAGCACCACCACGGCAGACTTCGAAGTCACCAGAAACGTGCACGACGAACTGGCCTACGGCCTGTACCTGGATATCGAAATCGACGGTACTCTCGTTGACAAGAGCCAGTACAGATACGAAGAAGGCTGCGTGGAGCTGTACATCAGCGCCGAGTATATGGAGACCCTGGCTGTGGGCGAGCATGAAATCAAAGCCCTCTTCAAGGACGGCGAAGCGACGACGAACTTCTTCGTGGACGCGAAGCCTGAACCCGAGAAGAAGGATGCCGGCCCGGATACCGGAGACTCCAACAAGACCGGACTCTGGGCCACCATGACGGTCGCTGCCGCTGCGGGTCTTACCGCTGCCGTAGTCGTCATGAAGAAAAAGAAAGACGAGGACGAACAGGGTTCAGTCTGAGGTAAAAGCAAATCAGCGCCTTGAAATTGAATAAAATAAAGTTTCAGGGCGCTGCTTAAAGCAGCATACCGGAGAAATGAGGAACTGCTGCAGGATTGTGAATTTCATGGTCCTGCGGCAGTTTTTTATTGTCCGCCCGCAAACAATACAAGCAGGGACGGCATCAGACATCGGAATATACGGGATTTCCTTCTTGCGGATAAATGGGAGTGACCTCACGCCCTTGCAAAAGCCCCCTGATTAGTGTAAAATATATTGCGCTGATTCAGGGGCTTTTTGATATGAAAGAGGCCTCGTAAGCGTCAGATAAACAGTCAGTTCAAGGCTTCCAAAGGAGAATGCAAATATATGAAATTAGGTATCGTGGGGCTTCCCAACGTGGGAAAAAGCACCCTGTTCAATTCCCTGACCAAAGGCGGGGCGGAATCCGCAAACTATCCCTTCTGCACCATCGACCCGAACGTGGGCATCGTGCCGGTGCCGGATGAGCGGATTCGTCTGCTGGGGGAATTTTATCATTCGAAGAAGGTGACGCCGGCCACGGTGGAATTCGTGGATATCGCAGGCCTGGTAAAGGGCGCGTCCAAGGGCGAGGGCCTGGGCAACCAGTTCCTGGCAAATATTCGTGAGGTGGACGCCATCGTGCACGTGGTCCGCTGCTTCGAGGACGACAACGTCATCCATGTGGACGGCAGTGTGGACCCGGCCAGGGATATCGAAACCATCGATCTGGAGCTGATTTTCGCCGACCTGGAGGTGCTGGAGCGCAGGATGTCCAAGACCGGCAAAACCGCCCGGATGGACAAGACCGCCGGCAAGGAATACGCCATGCAGGAGCGCCTGAAGGCCCATCTGGAGGACGGTCACGACGCCATTACCTTCGAGCGGGAAAATGAGGACGAGGAAGCCTGGTTCAAGGAGTACAATCTGCTGACGGCCAAGCCGGTCATTTATGCGGCCAATGTTTCCGAGGATGACCTGGCGGACGACGGCGCCTCCAATCCCCACGTGGCAAAGGTGCGCGAGATCGCGGAAAAGAACGGCAGCGAGGTCTTTGTTATCTGCGCCGAGCTGGAAGCGGAGCTTGCAGAGCTGGACGACGAGGAGGAGCGGGCGGAATTTCTGGAAAGCATGGGGCTTACCAGCTCCGGCCTTGACAAGCTGATTGCCGCAAGCTACCGGACCTTAGGCCTGATGAGCTTCCTGACCGCCGGCGAGGACGAAAGCCGGGCCTGGACCATCAAAATCGGCACCAAGGCGCCCCAGGCGGCAGGAAAAATCCATTCCGATTTCGAGCGGGGCTTTATCAAGGCCGAGGTGGTGAATTACCAGGATCTGTTAAATGCCGGTTCCTACGCCGGTGCCCGGGAAAAGGGCCAGGTGCGTATCGAAGGCAAGGATTATGTGGTCAAAGACGGCGACGTAATCCTGTTCCGGTTCAACGTCTGACAAACGAAGGAAAGGAGAACCCGGTGGAAAAACTGCTTAGCGGGAAATATACCCCTTATTTTGAAACAGAGTCTGAACAGCTTTTTCTGGGGGACACCTTTGAACTGCTGTCCAGGATGAAGAAGGAAAGTGTGGATATGATTTTCGCCGATCCGCCCTATTTCCTGTCCGGCGACAGCATCACCTGCAAGGGCGGGAAGATGGTGCCGGTCAAGAAGGCGGACTGGGATTCCGTGGCGGAATACAAGGAAAAGCACGCCTATAACCGCAAATGGATCCGCCGTTGCAAAAGGGTCCTGAAGCCCGAGGGAACCATCTGGATCTCCGGAACCTTCCACAATATTTTCTCCATCGGCGCGGCCCTGGAGCAGGAGGGCTTTAAAATCATCAACAACATCACCTGGCAGAAGACGAATCCGCCGCCGAATCTGGCCTGCAAGTGCTTTACCCATTCCACGGAGACCGTGATCTGGGCCAGGAAGGACGAGAAAAAGGGCAAATACCTCTTTAATTACGACCTGATGAAGGAGAGAAACGGCGGCAGGCAGATGAAGGACGTGTGGACCGGTTCGGTCACGAAGCCTTCGGAGAAGAAATTCGGCGCGCATCCCACCCAGAAGCCGGAATATCTCCTGGAAAATATCATTCTTTCCTCCACAAAGGCAGACGATGTGGTCCTGGATCCCTTCTGCGGGTCCGGCACCACCGGTGTGGTTGCAAAACGCTATGGCCGGTATTTTATCGGCATAGACAATTGTGAAGAGTATCTGCAGGTGGCTGCCAGACGCATGGCGGACATGCAGCAGGTGCTGGAGCTGTAAGGAAAACCGACGGGCGGTTGCTGCCGTCCGGTGCATAGCAAGGCTTCCCAAGCAGGGAAGCCTTTTTTAGCGGAGGCTTGTTTTATGGAAATAGCGGTATACGGCAAGGGAGGAATCGGTAAATCCACCATCAGCGCGAACCTTTCCGCTGCCCTGGGGGCAGCCGGAGAGAAGGTGCTGCAGATCGGCTGCGACCCGAAGCACGATTCTACCAGACTTCTGATGCACGGGGAACAGGTGCCTACGGTGCTGGATTACCTGAAGGACACCCCGCTTGAGCGGGAGCGGATAGACGCGGTGCTGGGCGAGGGCATCTACGGTATCGGCTGTATCGAGGCCGGCGGTCCCAGGCCCGGCGTTGGCTGCGCCGGCCGCGGCATTATCTCTTCTTTCGAATTCCTTAGCCGGCATCACCTGAAGGAAAAATACGATATCATCCTCTACGATGTGCTGGGAGACGTGGTCTGCGGCGGCTTTGCCGTGCCGGTAAGGCGGGAATACGCGGATGCGGTCTTCCTCGTGACCAGCGGGGAGTACATGTCCCTGTACGCCGCCAACAATATCCTGCGGGGCATCCGCAACTTCGACGGCGACCGCTACCGCCGGGTCGCGGGCATCGTGTACAATGAGAGAAAGCTGCCCGGCGAGGACGGCCGGGTGCAGCGTTTTGCCGAGGCTGTGGGCCTTCCCATCCTGGTGAAGGTGCCCAGAAGCGGCGTTTTCGGCCGGGCGGAGGAGGAAAACCGCACCGTCATGGAGCTTTCCGACTGTTCCGCGGAGCAGCAGGTATTTACAAGGCTTGCGGAGATGGTTACCGGCTCCCTGACCCTCTACGGCGCCGCGCCGCTTTCCGATGAGGAGCTGGAGGCGGCGGTCCTTCTGACGGAGAGAACAAAAGCGAAGAAGGAGGATGCGCCGGAAGAAAAGCCGGCCGCGGCGGAGGAAAACATTTCAGAATCCTTCGGTACCGAAGCGGCGGCCCCTGCCCGTCCGCCCCTGTACGGCTGTGCCTTCAACGGCGCTGCGGTCACGGCGGTGCACCTGCAGGATGCGGCTGTGATTGCCCACGGACCCGACGCCTGCGCCTTCTACACCCTGCAGAGCATTACCTCGCCGGGCCGGAAAAACCTGTTCAAGAAGGGCATCCTCATGCCCTCCGCCCTGCATCCGAACTTTGAAAGCTCGGGCATGGGAGCGGCGGAGGCCGTCTTCGGCGGCATGGAGCTTTTGACGGAGAAGGTCAAGGCAGCCATGGAGAGAAAACCCGGCGCGGTGATTGTTTTAAGCTCCTGCGTCAGCGGCATCATCGGCGACGACATCACGGCGGTGGAGGAGTTGTCCACATCGGAGATCCCGGTCATCGCCCTGCGGCTTGACGGCGTGCTGGCCGGCGACTACATGGAGGGCATCCGTCAGTGCCGCTTTACCCTGGCGGAGCGGCTTATCGACCGAAACGTCACCAAAAAGGACAAACTGGTCAACATCGTGGGCGAGGTAAATATTTCCGGTGCCACCGAGCAGAATTTCCGGGTTATCCGGGATCTCCTGGCCAGGATGGGCATCGGCATCCACTGCCGTTTCTTAAACGAAACCTCCGTGGACAAGGTCAGGAATTTCCTGGAAGCGCCTTTGAATATCCTGGCCTCCGAGAGCCAGGACAACCGGGAGATGGAGGCTTTCCTGAAGGAGAAATACGGCTGCGTCTTCCTGGACAGGGTGATTCCCACCGGCTTCGAGGACACCGCGGATTTCCTGCGGCAGATCGGGGATTTCTTCGGCTGCAGGGAGAAGGCGGAGGAAATCATCCGGGAAAAGAAGGCAGCCTACGACGCGCGGATCGAGGCCCTGAAACCGGTATTTTCCGGGAAAAAGATGCTGCTGACCACCATCAATGCAAATATCGACTGGCTTTTGGGCGCGGCACATGCGGCCGGCATGAAGATCGTCTGGGTCGGCGTGCTCAATTACCTGCGGACGGCGCTCTGCGTCACCAATCATCCGGAATACTGCGAGGAAATCGACGAAGAATTCACGCCGGGGCTGGTATTTGACAAAATCCGTGATTTGCAGCCGGACCTGGTGATTACCAACTACACCACGGAGCCGGAGCAGGGGGCCTATATCCAGGAATCCCTGCCCATGGCCCCCGAGGCGGGCTTCAATACGGCCCTGTCCGTGCTGGAGCGCTGGAAAACCCGCTTTGAAAACAGAGAAGTAAAGGAAGGAGACTGGAAAAATGACCGGGAACTGTTCGAAAAATATTTCGCCTGACGGCATTACCGGGATGATTTTCGCTTCGGAAGGCATCCGGGATTCCGTGACGCTGCTGAACGGCCCCATGGGCTGCCGTTTCTACCACAGTACCACCGCCTCCTTTATCAATATCCAGCCCATCCTCTATATGACGGATGCACAAGGCCAACGGGTGCCGGTGGACTACAACTGGCTGGACAAGTGGTTCTTCCGGCAGCAGCGGGTGCCCTCCACCACCCTGGACGGCTATGATTACGTCTACGGAACCAAGGAGAAGGTGAAGGAAGCCCTGGAATTCCTGCGCGACAACGTGAAATTCGGCCTGCTGACCATCGTCAATTCCCCCGGCGCCTCCCTCATCGGCGACCACCTGCGGGAGCTGGCGGATGAGATTTTCCCGGACAAGCTGACCCTGATGCTGGAATCCCCCGGCTTTTCCTCCGACTATGCCTTCGGCTACGAGGAAGCCTGCGTCGCCCTGGTGCAGCAGCTGGCGGGAAAAAGGCAGACAGCGGAGAAGAAGGAGAAGGCCCGGCCTTCCGTCAATATCCTGGGACTTTCCGTCTGGGACCGGTATTTTGAAGGCGACAAACAGGAGATTACCCGGATGATGAACCTCTGCGGGGCGGACGTCAACTGCTTCCTGGCAGCGGGCTGTACGGCCGCCGAGGTGGAAAACCTGCCCCAGGCCGACCTGAACGTGGTGATTGACCCGGAGAGGGGACTTCGCTGCGCTGCCTACATGGAAAAGGCCTTCGGCATCCCCTATTGCGCGGCGGAAGCCCTGCCTGTGGGCTTTGCTGCGGCGGAAGCCCTGGCTGAAAAGGTCTGCCGCCATCTTGGAACCGACCCGGAGCCCCTTTATGAGGAAAGCAGGCGGGCCAGGGCCATTACCTGGTACAAGCTGAATTCCGTGTACAAATCCGGCGGCTTTCCGGCGGGCCTTCCCTTTGCGGTGGAAGCGCCCTGCAGCAGGCTGCACGGCTACGCCCGCTTCCTGACGGAATACTTAGGCATGAAGCCGGAGGCCTGCGGCGTATCCGGCAAGGAGGAGCCCTCTCTTTTCGAGGCGCTTTCCGGCTTTCTTATCGCCCACCATGCCGAAGCCAGCCTGAAAAAGCCCGTGGAGGACACGGCAGCCGGCCTGGTATTCGGCGACGCGAACCTCATCGCCGCCTTAAGCGCGAAGGGCAAGGTCTTTACCGGAATCGAGATCAGCCTGCCCGGCATGGGCTACCTGGATATCGTGCCCAAGACCCACCTGGGGATTTCCGGCGGGATGTTCCTGACGGAGCAGGTGTTAAACGGCCTGATGAACTGAAAATTATGTGAAAACCGCCGTATTTTGTTCGAAAGAACAGGTGCGGCGGCCTTATTTTTTTTGACTTATTGCGGTTATCTGTGGTAAAATATCATGATACTATGGGATAAGTATCGAAGATATGCCGGGATCGGAAAGCCGGCGGAAAGGGATGCTGCAGCAGGAGAAGCGGCGAAAGAGAGTCATGAAGAAGAAAACCGCGGAAATCATCAGACGCATGGATGAATACTACGGTACGCAGATGCATACCTATCTGGATCACCATACGCCGGAGCAGCTGCTGATAGCCACCATCCTTTCGGCCCAGTGCACCGACGCCAGGGTCAACCTGGTGACGAAGGACCTGTTTGTGAAATATCCGGACGTGCAGGCCTTTGCCGACGCGGACCTTTTCGAGCTGGAGCAGGATATCCGCTCCACCGGCTTCTACCACAACAAGGCGAAGAACATCATTGCCTGCGCAAAGGTGCTGACGGAGAAATACGGCGGGAAGGTGCCGGAAAGCCTGGAGGAGCTGACGGCGCTGCCCGGCGTGGGCCGCAAGACCGCAAACGTGGTCCGGGGCAATGTATTCAAGGAGCCCTCCGTGGTGGTGGATACCCATGTGGGCCGTATCGCCAGGAGACTGGGCTTTACGGAAAACAAGGACCCGGTAAAGGTTGAATTTGATCTGATGAAGGAAATCCCGAAGGATCACTGGATCCTCATCAACCTGCAGTGGATTGCCTTCGGCAGGGAAATCTGCTCTGCCAGGAAGCCGGCCTGTGAGCGGTGCTTCCTGACGGATTGCTGCAAAGAATATAAAGAATCGAGATGAGTGCAAATGAGTAAAGGCAGGAAGATTATTCTCGGGGCCGCAGCGGCTTTGTTCGTCGGCCTTCTGGGCCTGATCGGTTTTGCGGGAGAGGTTCACGCGGAGCCGGATGAGGGCAACGTGAAGATTTACCTGGAGGACGTGGACGTCACGGAGATGAGTGACGAGGAAATCCAGGCGGTTATTGATGCAAAGATGTCGGCTTACGCCACCACCCCCATCGACCTTGACGTGTACGGGCAGAATGTGTCCATCATCGCCGGCGAGCTGGGGCTGTACCGGGCGAATTCCGACCTGGTTGACACCATTTCCTCCCTGAAGAAGCGGGGAAATATCCTCCAGCAGTATGCCATTGACAAGTATTACGAGGAGAACGGCCCGGTATTCACCGGCATTTCCCTGGATGCAAATTACGACAACTGCTACGCCCTGGTGTCCGAACGGTGCACCTTCACCGACGAGGACCCCATCGACATGACCCTGGAGCTGAATGAAATCGGCGCCCTGGTGCCCACGGAAAAGCGGGACGGGCATTACGTCCAGGTGGAGGAATCCGCCCACAAGCTGCAGAATTTCATTCAGAATGAGTGGCACGGCGGCAGAAGCCAGGTCATCCTTCCCGTGAAGGTGGTGCCAGGCTACGGTACGGTGGAGCAGTTTGAGCAATGCGACAGCGTCCTTGGTACGGCAACCACCCGGTATCCCAACATCGGCGTGGACCGGGACACCAACCTGAGGGTGGCCGCGGGCAAGCTGAACGGCTGCGTGGTCTACCCCGGGGAAACCTTCTCCGTGCTGGATCACCTGATGCCCTTTACCGAGGAGAACGGCTACGCGACCGCGCCGGTATTCCTAAACGGCAAGGTTGTGGACGATATCGGCGGCGGCGCCTGCCAGATTTCCACCACCCTGTACCAGGCCTGCCTGTATGCCGAGCTGGAAATTGTGGAAAGAAGCGCCCACTCCATGATGACCGTTTACTGCGATCCGGCCATGGATGCGGCCGTGGCGGAGGGCTACAAGGATTTCAAATTCCGGAACAATACGGATTCACCCGTTTATATTTCCAGCAGCGTCGGCCCCAGCGGCAACGAGCTGGGCGACGGTATTGTTGTATTTACCATCTACGGGCATGAAACCAGGGATCCGAACCGGACCATTGAGTTCAGGAGCGAGGTAACCAACCGTGAGAAGGCCACGACGGTCTACGAGCTTTCCAATTCGGAGGATTTCGGCATGGTGCTTTATGCCGACGGCCATGACGGTATCGATGCGGTTTCCTATAAGATTGTCAAGATGAACGGCGAGGTGGTGGAGGAATCCGTGCTGAACCATGCCAATTACCAGATGTCGCCCAATACCTATACCATCGGCATCAAAGGCGCCTCCTCCCGGGCCATTTCCATGCTGGCGGATGCCGCCGCGACGGAAAATATCGACAACGTATACGATACGTTGGTGGAACTGTACGATACGGAGTAAGCGGCTTGGATACGGGAAAAACACCTGTAGGGGAAAAGCATAAGGGCATCTTCCTGGTGGGAAGCGCGGGGCTTGCCGGCACGGCCATCCTGGCGAAGGAAAAGAGGGAAGACCTTCTGACCCGATTCCGGCCCGGCTTTACGGACCGCGCGGCGGAGGAGGCAAAGCTTCTGCCGGGTAAAGACGCCTGCCGGATATTAGAAAAGGCCGGTGCCCGGGCGGTGGAAGCCTGCGGTGCGGGCGGCGTATTTGCCGGACTCTGGCGGCTGGCAGAAGCCCTTAAAACCGGGATGGAAGCGGACCTTCGGCGGATACCCGTCAGGCAGGAAACCGTGGAAATCTGCGAGTTTTTCGGCCTGAACCTTTACCAGCTGTTTTCCGGCGGCTGCTTTCTGGCAGCAGCGGCGCATACGGAGGATTTTATTTCCTTCCTGGAGGCAGAGGGGCTGCAGCCGGTGCTTATCGGGCGTACGGCAGAGGGCAATGACCGGATTTTACGAAACCGGGAGAACATCCGTTACCTGACGAAACCGGCGCCGGACGAACTGTACCGGGTATTTCCGGAAAGGGCGGAGGAGCTTTTCCGGATTTGGGAAAATACACAAGAGGCGTAAATTAAGGAGGCAGACATGTCGGTGGGAATTGTTCTGCATGAACCTGAGATTCCTTCGAATACAGGCAACATCGGCAGAACCTGTGTGGTTACGGGTACCTCGCTTCACCTGATCGAACCCCTGGGGTTTAAGCTCACGGAAAAGGCCGTGAAGCGCTCGGGGATGGATTACTGGGAGAAGCTGGACGTGACGCGGTACCTGGACTATGAGGATTTCTGTGCAGCGCACCCGGATGCGGTGGTGTATTACGCCACCACGAAGGCGAGAAAGCTGTATACCGAGGTCAGCTATGAGGACGGCTGCTTTATCCTTTTCGGCAAGGAGAGCGCCGGTATTCCGGAGGAAATCCTGATGGCCCATCCGGACCACTGCATTCGGATTCCCATGCTGGAGGATATCCGTTCGCTAAACCTGGCCAATTCCGTGGCCATCGTACTGTATGAGGCACTGCGGCAGCAGCAGTTTAAGGGCCTTGTCCGCACAGGAGAGCTGCACCGACACAGATGGAAGGAGGTACCGGGGCTTGAAGAAGAGAGTTGAAGAGCTGATCAGGGAAAATCTGAATCTGGACCCTGTCCGGCCGGTGATCTCCGCCTCCAGACTGGACCTGACCCTGAAAGCGGGAGAGGCCTACAAGGGCTCCTTCCGGGTGGGCTCCGGCGACGGCAGCAAGATCCGCGCCTACGTGCTTTCCGACAATCACCGCATCGTCATCGCAAAGCAGCATTTCGAGGAATCCAGCTTCAACGTGGTCTTCGGCGTGGATACCGGCGGCCTGGCCGCAGGGGATACGGTGGAAGGCAGCATCTGCGTGCTGACGGATGCAGGCCGCTGCGACGTTCCCGTGCGGGGCGTGGTGGAGACGGAGAAGCTGATTGCCTCCTCCATCGAAATCGTGGACCTGGACGCCTTTGTCCGCCTGGCCAAGACCAATTACCGGGAGGCCTTCCGGATCTACACCTCCGACAGCTTTGCCGGCCTGCTGAAGGGCAGGGATGCGGTGCATTTGCCTCTTTACGAGGGCCTGTCCCGGAATCCGGTGACCTACCAGCACCTGGAGGAATTCATGATTTCCGCCGGGAAGAAGCAGCCGGTGTCATTGACATTGGACAAGCAGAACAAGACAACCTACCGGATAAACGGTCCGGTGAAGGATACCCTGTATATCTACAAGAGCACCTGGGGCTACGTGAACATCGACATCTCCGTCCAGGGCGATTTCATCGAGGTGGAGAAGCGCACCCTGACGGGGGATGACTTCATCGGCAAGGTCTACGGCCTGGAATATGTGATCAACCGGGAGAAGCTGACCGATTCGGTGCGTACCGGCAAAATCGTTATCCGTACCGTATACGAAACCCTGGAGCTGGAAATCGAAGCGGCGCCCTCGGGCAGGGATGAATATTCCTCCCCGGCCTTCCGCAAGGACCGGACGCTGAAGCTGATCTCCGGCATGCTGGATCTCTTCCTCAAGAAAATCGACTACCGTACCTGGTACGACAACTCCGTCTCCCTTCTGGAGGACCTGAAGGAGGACAAGGAGGATAATTTCACCCGCTTTTACGAGATTTACCTGGCCTACACCCGGGAAAATTACTCCCGGGCCATCGAGCTTCTCTGGGACATCAAGGAAGGCGTTATCGAGCTGGAAAAGCCCTGGGAGCGGGCAGCCTATCTGTACCTGGCCAAGGCCGTAAGCCTTCTGCCCATGGAGCAGAGGGATATTTCCGCTGCCCTTCTGGCCTGCTACAGGGAGGATCCGGTCTGCTTCCTTCCCCTGGACTGTTACCTTAGGGAGGAGAAGGCCAAGGGAGCGGGCTCAGCAGGCTTCCTGACGGACCTGGAGGAGGCCTACGAGCTGGGCTGCACCAGCCCCTTCATGTACCTGTGGGCCTGGAACCTGTTGAAGGAGCAGGAATCCCTGCTTCGGCGGCTTTCACCCTTCATGATCCGGGTGCTGAATTTTGCCCTGAAGCATGACCTTTTAAACGAGGGCATTCTTCTGCGGGCGGCTTTCCTAAGCACGAACCAGAAGCAGTTTTCACCCATTCTGCATAAAATCATGACCGACGGCTACGCGAAGTATCCCAGCCGGGAGCTTCTGGAGGCCATCGTGAAATACAGCATCAAGGGCAACCAGATTGCCCCCTCCTGCTTTACCTGGTATGAGAAGGCTGTGGAGGCGGACATCCGGGTGACCCGGCTGTACGAATACTATATGGAAACCCGGCCGGAGAGCATGACCGGGGAATTTCCCCTGCCTGTACGGCTGTATTTTTCCTACAATTCCACCCTGGGCGAGCGCAAAAAAGCCTACCTGTACGCGGGCATTATCCGCTACAAGGACAAGGATCCGGTTTCCTACGAGAATTACAGCAAGGCCATGGAGGAATTTGCCCGGGCCAGCTTCAAAAAAGGCCTGATCAATGAAAATTACGCCGTACTGTACCAGGAGTATTTCGGGGACAGTACCGACCCGGAGGTGGCTTCTGCTTTGGGTCTGCTGCTGTTCACCTGCAAGCTGGAGTGCGACAATCCCTCCATCCGCAAGGTGATCGTCTGCCATCCCTCCCTGACGGAGGAGCAGGAGTACGTCTTTGCCAACGGCAGGGCCTACCCCAGCATTTATTCCGACGATGCCTGCATCCTTCTGGAGGATGACCTGAAGCGCCGGTTTGTCTCCACGATTCCATACAGGATTGTGAGTCTGATGGACCGGAAGCGGACCGCAGCCTACTGCGCGGCCCTGGGCGTGTGGGATACCGGCATGATGGTCTACAACTGCAGCGGTTCCTCCTGGCAGATGGACGTGACCGCGGGCAATCTCCTGAAGCTGTGGCGCGTGGCGGAAAACCCGGAGATCAAGCGAAGCTACCGGGACAGAATCCGCCTGCGGCTGCTGGATTATTTCATGAACCATTCCGACAGCGAGGTGCAGCGGTACGTGGAAGCCATGCGGGACAATACCTACGGGTGGCTGGACAAGGTCAAAACCGTGTCCCTGCTGATCCGTTTCGGCCGGTTCGAGCGGGCCTTTGCCCTGGTGAACCGCATGGGTTATGAAAATATCGGCCTTTCCGACCTGCTGGCCCTGGCGGACAACCGTATCCGGGCGGTGAACGGAGAGGAGGACGAGGAGGTCCTGGCCCTGGCGGTGTACATCTTCCGTCGCGGCCTCTTCAACGGGATAACCCTTTCCTATCTCTGCCGGTATGCCTTCTTCAATATCGAGGAAAGCATCACCCTGTGGGAAAATGCCCGGCAGGAGAAGGCGGACACCTTTGCCCTGGAGGAGAGAATCCTCCTGATGTCCATGTTTGCCCGCATGATTCCGGAAAAGGCGGAGGCCGTGCTGGCGGATTATACGGATAAAAGCGGCAACCGGATGATTATCCGGGCCTACCTGACCTACCTGTCCATTGAGAGCGTCCTGAACGACCGGCATATCTCTGCCTCCACCGCGGACCTGCTGGCAACCCTGGTGGACAGCGAGACCATCCGGATACGCTTCTGCGTCCTGGCCTGGCTCAAATACGCGGCGGGCATCAAGAAGACCGACGCGGCAGGAGAGGAAAGAATCAAACGGCTCCTGGAATACTGCGCGGACAACGGCCTGCGGTTCAGCTTCTTAAAGCGGCTGCCCTCCCGGTTCCTGCAGGGGTACCAGATGGAGGACAAGGTCTTCGTGGAGGAGAGATTCCCCGAGGGCTGCCACGTCACCCTGTATTACCGTCTGGACAGGGACCAGAAGAAGCAGGAGGGCTGGAACATGGAGCCCTTGAACGAGGTGGTGCCCGGGCTTTACAGCAGGGAATTCCTGCTGTTCTACGGCGAACGCCTGTATTATTACTGCGAAGCGGAGATCCGGGGCAAGACGGTGAAGACCGAGGAAAAGCACATCACGGTAACCACCATGGACATGGAGGGGCACACCAAATACCGGAGGCTGAACGCCATCAAGGCGAAGATAAGCCTCATCGAAAATGTGCCGATTTCCGAGGACGTGCGCAATTACATGTGGCAGGAAGCCTATGCCGGCGAACTGTTCAGGATACGTAAAGAGTAAATGTGCGGCCCCGGGCCGCAGTAAGAAATAACCCGGTGAAGGAGGAGATTTCCGGTGGCAGAACCTTCGGTGATTGCTGGTATTGACATAAATAATGAGGAAGTGCAGATCTGCATTTATGACGATGAGGCCGGCGAGGTGAAATCCGCTCCGGTCGGCGCGTCTTCCCAGAAATGTATTTTTCCCGCCCGGCTTCTGTATTTTCCCCGGACCGAGAAATGGCGGTTCGGAACGGAGGCGGATTTCTTCGCGTCCCAGAAGGACGGGGTGATGATTTCCGATATCCTGGCGCTTACGGAAAAGCAGGAGGAGGTCTTTGTGGGGCCCGGGCAGAACCTGACCACGGCGGAGGTCATGGCAGAACTGCTGCGGCAGACCCTGGCTGTGGCCGGCGTCAAGAATCCGCCGGTACAGCTTCGTTCCCTGTGCGTCACCGTGCCGGAGGTTACGGTGAACCTGGTGAAAATCTTAAAAGAGGCCTTTGCCCAGCTGCTTATCGCAGACAAGGCCTTCTTCCAGAGCTACGACGAGAGCTATTATACCCGGGCCCTGGCGGTGAAGCCGGACACCTTCCGCAACAAGGCGGGGATGTTCCTTTTTGACAGGGAGAACCACGTAAGCTTCCAGGTGCTCACCCTTTACCGCCAGACGAAGCCGGCCACGGCTACCGTGGAGGAAGCAGGGAAACTGACCCTGCCGGACGTGACGGAGGAGAAGGACAGCGCGCTCCTGGATTTTGCGAAGGAAATGATGGGCAACGAGCTGTACACCGCCATTTACCTGGTGGGCCAGGGCTTTGACCGGAAATGGGCGCCTTTTTCCATCGCCTGGCTCTGTCAGCAGGGAAGACGGGTGTTCCAGGGGGACAATCTCTACGCCGGCGGCGCCTGCTACGCTGCCAAAGAGCGGATTTCCGCGAAGAAAGCCCTGGACGGATACCTGTTTCTCGGCAGTGACGTGCTGCTGCAGAACGTGGGCCTGGACCTTTTGAAGGACGGCAAACCGGTTTACGTGCCCCTGATTACCGCGGGCAGCCACTGGTATGAGGCGGGCGGAAGCTGTGAATTTATCGCAGATACCCCGGGCAAAGTGGAAATCCGGGTGGATTCCCTGGAGAAGAACAGCCGCACCGACCGGATAATGGAGCTGGAGGGCTTTCCGGACAGACCGCCGAAGGCCAGCCGTTTGAAGATTACCGCCGCCTATGACCGTCCCGGGGAATGCACCCTTACGGTGGAGGACATGGGCTTTGGCGAGCTGTTTCCGGCAACCGGCCGGAAATGGACGGAAACACTGTAAAAGGAGGGCATATGGCAAGCGGACTTGTTGTAAAATCACCGATGGCGAAGGTGCCCTTTCATGTGGCCAGTGTGGGGCTTAACCTGTATTCGGTGGAGGAGCTGTGCTTCTTCATCAGCCGCAACCTTCCCCTGGCGGACGAGCACCTGCTGAACGATTCCCTGGCGGACTGGCTGGGCGAGCAGTGCGGCCAGACCTGGCTTGCGGGGGAGATGAAGGAAATCCTGCGTGAGGCTGCGGACCCGGTGCCGGAATGCCTGTCCCTGCTTTTCAGGAACAGCGGGTATTTCACCCAGGCGGAGCTCAATACCCTTTTCGCCCGGATGAAGAGCTACGCCGACCTGGCTGCCTCCAAGCGGCAGAAGGTGCAGGCGGACGTGCTCATGGACCGGGGAAAATACCAGAAGGCCATTGATTATTACGAGGATATCCTGCGGGGCGAGCGGAAGACGAATATTGACAAAAGCTTTACCGGGCTTGTGTATTTCAATGCGGGCTGCGCCTATGAACGGCTGTTTTACACCGAAAAGGCGGAGGAATATTTCCTGAAGGCCTACGAGCTTCTCATGGACAGGCTTTCCCTGCTGGCGGTGCTTTCCGCGGCCTACCTAAACGGCGGCGAGGAGGCGGTGCACGCCAGGGCGGAGGAGCTGCATGCCCACGCCACTCTGGTGGAGGACGTCATGGAGAGCATCCAGGACCTGAAGGTGCCCGAGTATCCCGCCAACCTGGAAAAAGCGGTGGACGAGTGGATCGCCGCCTATCATTACGCAACGGATTTATAAAAAACAACTGCATTCCCCCACAGTGCGCAGGCGGTGTGGGGGATTATACGGAGAAATAATATGCTGGACGTTTGTTTGCTGGGCACCGGCGGCATGATGCCCCTGCCCGGCAGATGGCTGACCTCCCTGCTGACCCGGTACAACGGCCACAGCCTGCTGATAGACTGCGGCGAGGGTACCCAGATCGCCATCCGCGAGGCCGGCCAGACCTTTAAACCCATAGATATTCTGTGCATCACCCATTTTCACGCGGACCACATCAGCGGCTTTCTCGGGGTGATCCTTTCCATGATGAATTCCGGCAAGACGGATCCCCTCTTTGTCATCGGGCCGAAGGGCCTGGAAAAGGTGCTGCAGGGGCTCTGCGTGGTCTGCCCGGCCCTTCCCTTTGAGATCCGGCTGTTCGAGCTGGAGACCCGGGAGACGGTGCTGAACCTGTGCGGCTACAAGATTACCGCCTTCAAGGTCAACCACAACATGGTCTGCTACGGCTACACCCTGGAAATCGAAAGAAGCGGCCGGTTCGACGTGGAGCGGGCGAAGGCGGCAGGGATTCCCTTAAAGCTCTGGAACCCCCTGCAGAAAGGCAATACCGTGGAATTTGAGGGCAAAACCTACACCCCGGACATGGTCCTTGGCGCGCCGCGGAAAGGCCTGAAGCTGACCTACACCACGGATACCCGGCCCACGGACAGCATCCGGAAGTATGCCGAGGACGCGGACCTTTTCATCTGCGAGGGCATGTACGGTGAGGCGGAAAAGCAGGAAAATGCCCTGCAGAACAAGCACATGACCATGCAGGAGGCCTGCCACCTGGCCCTGGACGCGAAGGTTAAGGAACTGTGGCTGACCCATTATTCCCCCTCCCTTTCCGCGCCGGGCAGATACCGTAAGGAACTCAAAAGCATCTTTCCGGAGGTGCATCTGGGCAGGGACGGAAGAAGTACGATACTGAATTTTGAAGACGAAAAGGATGATCAGGCATGAGTGAGATAAAGATTCTGGGGATTGAAAGCTCCTGTGACGAAACCGCGGCCTCCGTGGTGGTGAACGGGCGGACGGTACTGTCCAATGTGATTTCCTCCCAGATAGACGTGCATACCCTCTACGGAGGCGTGGTGCCGGAGATTGCCTCCAGAAAACATATTGAACGGATAAACCAGGTGATAAGCCAGGCCCTTTCCGACGCGGGGATGACCCTGGACGACTGCGACGCCATCGGCGTAACCTACGGCCCCGGACTTGTAGGCGCGCTGCTGGTGGGGGTGGCCCAGGCCAAGGCTCTTGCCTGGGCGAAAAACCTGCCTTTGGTGGGCGTGCACCACATCGAGGGGCACATCAGCGCGAATTATATTGAAAATAAAGACCTGGAGCCGCCATTTCTGTGTGAAATCATCTCCGGCGGCCATACCCATCTGGTGATCGTGAAGGATTACGGTGAATTTGAAATCCTGGGCAGGACCCGGGACGATGCGGCGGGAGAGGCCTTCGACAAGGTGGCCCGGGCCATCGGACTGGGCTATCCCGGCGGACCGAAGATTGACAAACTGGCCAAAGAGGGCAATCCGGAAGCCATCTTCTTCCCCCGGGCCCATGTGGAGGAGGCACCCTACGATTTCAGCTTCAGCGGCCTCAAATCCGCGGTGCTCAACTACCTGAACAAGGCGAAGATGACCGGCGAGGAGATAAACCGGGCGGACGTGGCGGCTTCCTTCCAGCAGGCGGTCATAGACGTACTGGTGGACAATGCCTTAAGGGCGGCGAAGGATTACGACCTGAAGGTGCTGGCCCTGGCCGGCGGCGTCGCCTCGAATTCCGCCCTGCGCGCAGCCTTTGAACAGGCCTGCGGAAGGGAAAACATCCGCCTTTACCGGCCTTCACCCGTTTTCTGCACGGACAATGCGGCCATGATTGCTTCCGCGGCCTACTATGAATTCCGCAAGGGAAATACGGCGGGCTGGGACCTGAACGCCGTGCCGAACCTGAAGCTCGGAGAACGGTAAAACAAAAGAGAAAACGGCGGAAAATCTTTTTTATTCGTTGCATGCATATTCTTTTAATGATATAATATTCAGGCGTGTTTAAATGGAATGCGGTCATCTCCGCAGCGGCGTCCTTGCCACCGTAAAGTCGGGTCTTTTTAAATACGTCTCACACTATCCGAATCTCAGGGGCGATTCGGATTAGTTCTGTTTAAAGGAAAACCTTTAACATTTCTGAACGAGCCCCGACCATTAATCAATGGAGGTGCTTATGAAAAAGCATTCAGCAAAAATCCTTACCGTCATTTTAGCTGCAAGCATGATCTTAAGCTCAGCTGCGCCTTCTTTCGCCCATACGGAAGAAACGGCTCCTGCTGAAGAAGTTATCATGCTGGAAAGCGCGCAGGAAGAAGAAAAACTGCCTGCCGCAGCGGCGGAAGAAGAGCTTGTCCTTACCGTGGCTGAAAGCAGCGCGGAAGATGACAAGGATACAGAAAATGTCCTGCCTTCCGAAGAGCAGGAGAAAGAAGAGGCCGCTCTGCCCGAGGATGCGGAACCTGCAGCCGAAGAGGCTGCGGAAGGCACTGAGGGCGAAGTGACGGAGGCCGAAGAAGAAGCCGCTGTCGAAGAGGCAGAGGCTGCGGAAGCGGAAGCGCTTCCCGAGGCAGAAAAGCCTGCGGTTGCGCGTAAGGCTCTTCCGTCGGAAGCTGTGGCCGAGGCGAAGGCGGTCATTGCCGCAGCGGACGAGAAAATCGCCAGAGAGACCGGCCTTACCAGGAATATGGTGGGGCTGATGGCGGAGCCTGCGGCGGAAGCGGAAAAGACTGCTGCAGAACCTTTCGCCTATGACAAGGATGCAGTAAATTTCATCAAGGCAGACGGTTCCGGCTTTGGTATGTTTACGCCCCAGGACGGTACCACGGCGGTACTTTCCGGGGATCAGGTGAAGATTACCTTTGTGCCGAAGACCACCAGCGTATATACCGGATTCTTCTATGGCGATATTACGATGTCCGACACCTGGAAAGACTATACAGAGATGGTTGACGGGAAACTCGTATTTACCGTCAGCGCTGATAAGTGCGGGCAGGCCTGGCCGGTAGCTGTTGTGAAGCCGGACAAGACCTCCACCACTTCTGCCCAGTATTATCTTGCCATTCCGGCAGCGGATAAGCTGGAAGAGGAAGTTGTCGAGGCCCAGCCCTTTGATTATGACGGCGATACCGTGAAGTTCATTAAAGATGATGAAAGCGGAAGCGAGTTCGGCATGTGGGCTGCC
>CADBNF010000088.1 GCA_902796005.1 uncultured Lachnospiraceae bacterium
CTCTGGGCCGCGCTCGGCATGACCGGGAATCTGCCGCTTTCGGGGACGCCTTATTTTACCGAAAGCATGATCATCATTCTGTTCTGGGCGGCGCTGGCTTTCTGGCGGCACAGAACGAATATCCGGCGGCTGGCGTCCGGTACGGAAAACAAATTGTCTTTACATAAAAAGAGGAACTGACGATGAGTAAAATAACAGTCATGGGCGCCGGTACCTGGGGCATGGCGCTCGCAATACTTCTTGCCAATAACGGAAACGATGTTACTGTCTGGTCCGCTGTGCCGGCAGAGATCAAAATGCTTCAGGAAACCCATAAGCACGTCAATCTGCCCGAAGCGGAGATCCCTGCTTCCATGCGGTTTACGGAGGATATTGAAGCGGCACTCGCTGATCCCGACATCGTTGTCATGGGCGTTGCATCCGTTTATACCAGAGCGACGGCCCGCAGAATGGAGCCTTTCGTAAAGGACGGTCAGATCATTGTCAATGTCGCCAAAGGAATCGAAGAAGGCACGCTGGCCGTACTGACTCAGCAGATCAGTGAAGAAATTCCGCAGGCGAATGTGGCAGTACTGTCCGGACCCAGCCATGCGGAGGAGGTCAGCAGAGGCATTCCGACTTCCGTCACGATCGGCGCACAGGACAGAGAGACAGCGGAATATCTGCAGAAGATCTTCAGCAGCAGAGTGTTCCGTCCGTATATCAGCAGCGATGTGCTCGGCATTGAGCTCGGCGGCGCGCTGAAGAACGTGATCGCCCTGGCAGCCGGCATGGCCGACGGCCTCGGCTACGGCGATAATACGAAGGCGGCGCTGATCACCAGAGGCATGGCGGAGATCGCGAGACTCGGCCTGGCGATGGGGGCCAGAGAAGAGACGCTTTACGGCCTTTCCGGCATCGGCGATCTGATCGTCACCTGTGCCAGCATGCATTCCAGGAACCGCCGCGCAGGCATCCTGATGGGCCAGGGAAAGACCATGGAAGAGGCCATGAAGGAAGTCAACCAGGTGGTCGAGGGCGTGTATTCCGCCAAGGCCGCGCTGGCGCTTTCAAAGAAATACAAGGTGGATATGCCGATCGTTGAGCAGATGAACAGAGTCCTGTTCGAGGGAGCTTCCCCCGCGCAGTCGGTCGACGGCCTGATGCTCAGAGAGACCAAGCCCGAGAATCCCCGGGTAGACTGGGATTAAAGGAGGAAGACATGGGAACCCCTCATAATAAAGCGGAAAAAGGCGATATCGCCAAGACAGTTCTGATGCCCGGCGATCCTTTGAGGGCAAAATATATTGCGGAGACGTACCTTACCGATCCGGTGTGCTTCAATACCGTCCGGAATATGTTCGGCTATACCGGCACTTATAAAGGTGTCCCGGTCTCTGTGATGGGCAGCGGCATGGGCATGCCTTCGATCGGGATCTATGCGCAGGAACTTTTCGAACAGTATGATGTCGACCGGATCATGCGGATCGGCTCGGCCGGCGCATTTTCCGATGATATCAAACTGATGGATGTCGTGATGGCCCAGGGTGCCTGCACGAATTCCAATTTTGCCGCACAGTACCGCCTTGGCGGAACGTTCGCACCGATCGCCGATTTCGGGATGCTGCGGACAGCTGTGGAAGTCTCCGAAAAGCTCGGCGTCACACCGCATGTCGGAAATGTGCTGTCATCGGATGTTTTCTATAATGATGATCCGGATTTCAACGACCGGTGGAAGAGAATGGGCGTTCTCTGCGTGGAGATGGAGAGCGCGGCGCTCTATATGATCGCGGCCCGTCTTCAGAAACAGGCGCTCGGCATCTTTACGATCTCGGACCATCTGTACAGGCCGGAAGCGCTGAGCGCGGAGGAAAGACAGACTTCCTTCGATGAGATGATGAAGATCGCACTGGAGACAGCGTATATTTATGGTAAGAATGCATGAGCAGTGATCTTTCGGAAGTGACGGTCTACTCCGACGGCTCTGCCAGAGGAAATCCCGACGGCCCGGGCGGGTATGGCGCAGTCATCCAGTTCGTGGACCGGAAAGGGATCCTGCACGAGAAGGAGATCTCGGGCGGGTTCGTCCGGACGACCAATAACCGCATGGAGCTTCTGGCGGCGATTTCGGCCCTGGAGGAACTGAACCGGCCTTGCAGCGTGAAGATTTATTCTGACTCCTCATACCTGGTGAACGCATTCAACCAGCACTGGATCGACGGCTGGAAGAAAAAGAACTACCGGCGCGGGACGGAGAAGGAAGTCAAGAATATCGATCTGTGGGAACGGCTGCTCGCGGCCATGAAGCCGCACCAGGTCGAATACATATGGGTGAAAGGCCATGCGGGCCATCCAGGCAATGAGCGGGCGGACAGGCTCGCAACAGCAGCTGCGGACGGGACGGATCTCATGACGGATCCCGGCGTTTTGTAAATATGTGTATACCGGAGCGCGCCCCGGACGGGACGGCTTCGTTACAGGAGGAATAGCATGAAAGCATATGGTGTAAATGAACTGCGTAAAATGTTTCTGGATTTCTTTGAATCCAAGGGACATCTCTGCAAGAACAGTTATTCGCTGATACCGCACAATGATAACAGCGTTCTTCTGATCCCCGCCGGCATGGCGCCCTTAAAGCCGTATTTCACCGGCCAGGAAGTGCCGCCCAGAACGAGAATGGCGACCTGTCAGAAATGTATCCGTACCGGTGATATCGACAATGTCGGCATTACCGCGAGACATCTGACCTTCTTTGAAATGCTCGGAAACTTCTCTTTCGGGGACTATTTCAAGGAAGAGGCGATCGCCTGGTCCTGGGAATTCCTGACGGAAGTCGTCGGTCTGGATCCCGACAGGCTGTATCCTTCGATCTATCAGGATGACGACGAGGCTTTTGATATCTGGAACAAGAAGATGGGCATCCCGGCCGACCGTATTTTCCGTTTCGGCAAGGAAGACAACTTCTGGGAGCACGGCGCAGGTCCCTGCGGCCCCTGTTCCGAGATCTATTATGACAGAGGCGAAAAGTACGGCTGCGGCAAGCCCGACTGTACCGTAGGCTGCGACTGCGACCGGTATATGGAGATCTGGAACAACGTATTCACCCAGTTCGAAAACGACGGCGAAGGCCACTATACCGAGCTGGCCTCCAAGAACATCGATACCGGCATGGGCCTGGAGCGTCTGGCCGTTGTGGTGCAGGACGTGGACTCCATCTTCGACGTGGACACCATCCGTGCCCTCCGTGAGAAGGTCTGCCAGGTAGCCGGCAAGGTTTACCTTGAGAACCCGAAGGATGACGTTTCCATCCGCCTGATCACCGACCATATCCGTTCCGCCACCTTCATGATTTCCGACGGCATCATGCCCACCAACGAGGGCAGGGGCTACGTGCTGCGCCGGCTTATCCGCCGCGCTGCCCGTCACAGCCGTCTGCTGGGCATCGACCATCTGTTCCTGGCTGATCTGGCCGGCGACGTTATCGAAGGCAGCAAGGTGGGTTATCCCGAGCTTGCCGAGAAGCAGGAATTCATCTACAAGGTACTGGAAAACGAAGAAAAACAGTTCAACAAGACCATCGACACCGGCCTGGCCATCCTTGCGGACATGGAAAGCGAGATGACCGCCAAGGGTGAGAAGACCCTTTCCGGCGACAATGCCTTCAAGCTTTACGACACCTTCGGCTTCCCCATCGACCTGACCAGGGAAATCCTGGAGGAGAAGGGCTATGCCCTGGATGAGGAAGGCTTTGCCTCCGCCATGAAGGCCCAGCAGGAGCGGGCCAGAAATGCCCGGGCCAAATCCAATTATATGGGCGCGGACGCCACGGTTTACGATGAAATCGACACCTCCGTGACCACTGAATTCGTGGGCTATGATTATCTGGAATATGAATCAAAGGTAACCGTACTGACCACCCAGACCGAGCTGCGGGATTCCCTTCTTGAAGGGGAAGAGGGCACGATCATCGTGGAGAAGACTCCCTTCTACGCCACCATGGGCGGCCAGGAAGGCGACTACGGCGTGATTTTCACCGAAAACGGCAGATTTGCGGTAAAGGAGACCATCAAGCTGCGCGGCGGCAGAGTCGGCCATGTGGGCGTGATGGAGTCCGGCATGATTTCCGTCGGTGATACCGTCACCCTGCAGGTGGATACGGCCGAAAGACGGGCAACCGCGAAGAACCACTCCGCGACCCATCTGCTGCAGAAGGCCCTGAAGACCGTTCTGGGTACCCACGTGGAGCAGAAGGGCTCCCTGGTGGCGCCTGACAGACTGCGTTTCGACTTCTCCCATTTTGCGGCCATGACCGCGGAAGAACTGGCGGAGACGGAGAGACTGGTGAACGAAGCCATTGCGGCGGACTACACCGTTGTAACGAAGGAAATGCCTCTGGAGGAGGCCAAGAAGACCGGCGCCGTTGCCCTGTTCGGCGAGAAATACGGCGATACCGTCCGGGTTGTGGACATGGGCGGCTACTCCGTGGAGCTCTGCGGCGGCACCCACGTGAAGCATACCGGCGAAATCACAACCTTTAAAATCCTCTCCGAGGGCGGCATCTCCTCAGGTGTACGCCGTATCGAAGCCCTGACCGATCAGAGCGTGATGCATTATTATGAGAAGGAAGAGGAGGAGCTTGCTGAAGCGGCTGCCCTCTTAAAGACCACGCCGGAAGACCTGCTGGCGAAGATTTCCCACCTGCTGGCGGAGAACAAGAGCCTGAAGAGCGAGAATGAATCCCTGAAGGCGAAGCTGGCCAGCGCCTCCGCGGGCAATGCCCTGGACAACGTGGTGGAGGTCAAGGGCGTGAAGGTGCTTGCTTCCGAGGTGAAGGATGCGGACATGAACGCCTTAAGAACCCTGGGCGATTCCCTGAAGGAGAAGCTGGGTGAAGGCGTTGTGGTACTGGTATCCGGCAAGGACGGCAAGGTCAACCTCTGCGTCATGGCCACCGACGGCGCGGTAAAGGCCGGTGCCCATGCTGGCAATATCATCAAGGCTGCAGCTGCCTTTGTAGGCGGAGGCGGCGGCGGACGCCCGAATATGGCTTCCGCAGGCGGCAAGAATCCCGCCGGCATTCCCGACTGCCTGGCAGCGGTTCCGGGAATCGTGGAGAGCATGCTGTAAATCCGATGAAGGAATAATGAACGTATTGTAAACTTTCAGGGTACATCAGAGAAGTCCTGTTGCCGGGCCCGTTTATGTGGTATAATGAACCTGCCCGCACACAAAATGGACGTTCCGGTGTACCCTGAAGCGGTTTTACCGGAAAACCATGCAAGGCGGAAAACAAAACTGACGGAGGTCATAACATGGCAGACAGAGAAAATGTGCCGGAAGAGGCCTTGTTGGAGGTAACCAACTGGGTAAGCAAGCATTCCACACCCTTCAGGGAACTGATGACCTATTACCGGTGTGCAATGATGGAGCTGAGCACGAAGTTCAATGTACTGAACGAAGAACTGTCCCTGGTTTACGACAGAAATCCCATAGAAGCGATTAAAAACAGGCTGAAAACCCCCGAAAGCATCATGGAGAAGCTGGAGAGAAAGGGCCTGCCCAAGACACTGGAGAGCATCGAGAAGAATATTGAGGACGTGGCCGGCGTGCGCGTCATCTGTTCCTTCCCTTCTGATATTTACAAGCTGGCGGATTCCCTGATGCTTCAGGATGACCTGCAGATCGTGAGAATCAAGGACTATATCAAGAATCCGAAGAAAAACGGGTACAGAAGTCTTCACCTGATCGTGGACGTGCCCATTTTCCTGCAGGAAGCGAAGAAAATGGTCAGGGCGGAGATCCAGTTCCGGACCATCGGCATGGACTGGTGGGCCAGCCTTGAGCACAAGATTATGTACAAGCAGGACGTCGAACGGACGGATGAGCTGACCGCCGCGCTCCTGCATTGTGCGCAGAACAGCTACTATCTGGACGAGGAAATGGAGAATATCTATTTCACCGCCACGGGAAAAGGGGCGGAAGCCAGGGAGCAGCCCTTTGAAAAGAAAGATTCAGCGGCGGTACAGGAGGTGCCCGCCGACTGAAGGAGGAAGAAATGGCAGAGTATTACGATCCCGAAGATAAAGAACAGACCGAAAACCGGGAAGACGACGACCGGTACGAGAAGGTCTGCATGATGTGCCGCAGGTCCGAGAGAAAGGCCGGAAAGCTGATGAAGATAGCCGACCGTTTCTGGGTCTGCACCGACTGCATGCAGAAAAGCATGGATACCTTTGAGCAGAACAAGGACGCCATCCAGGCGATGATGCGTAATTTTCCGCCCTCCATGTCCTTCGACGACTGGGCGGATGCCCCGCAGATACCGAAGCAGCAGCGGGTGAAGAAGGCTGCCCCGGACAAGGCCCAGGCCCGGAAGAAGAAGGAATCCGCCTGGAAGGCCGTGCCGGTTCCCCACAAGATCAAGGAAGCCCTGGACGAGTACGTCATCGGGCAGGAGCATGCCAAGAAGGTTATCTCCGTAGCCGTCTACAACCACTACAAGCGGATCAACGACAAGGACGATTCCGTGGAAATCCAGAAGTCCAATGTGCTCATGATCGGTCCCACCGGTTCGGGCAAAACCTATCTGGTGCAGACCCTGGCCCGGTTCCTGGACGTGCCCCTGGCCATCACGGACGCCACCTCTTTGACCGAAGCCGGCTATATCGGCGACGACGTGGAAAGCGTCCTGTCGAAGCTTCTGGCTGCGGCGGACAATGATCTGGAGCGGGCCCAGCAGGGTATTGTCTTTATCGATGAAATCGACAAGCTGGCCAAGAAGAAAAATGTAAACCAGAGGGACGTATCCGGCGAAGCGGTGCAGCAGGGCCTCTTAAAGCTGCTGGAGGGTACGGAGGTGGAGGTGCCGGTCGGCGCTTCCAGCAAGAACGCCATGGTGCCCCTGGAGACCATGGACACCCGGAACATCCTCTTCATCGTGGGCGGGGCATTTCCGGAGCTTGAACAGATCGTCCTGCAGCGGCTGAACAAAAAAGCCGGCATCGGCTTCAATTCCGTTCTGGCCGAAGAGCATAAGGACGACAGGAATATCCTGACAAAGGTGACCAGCCAGGACCTGCGGGATTTCGGCATGATTCCGGAATTCCTGGGCAGGCTTCCCATTATCTGTACCCTGGAGAGCCTGAATGAGGATATGCTGGTGCGTATCTTAAAGGAGCCGAAGAACGCCATCCTGCGGCAGTATGAAAAGCTGCTGAATCTGGACGGTGTACAGTTGACATTTGAAGACGAAGCGCTTAAAATAATAGCGCGCCAGGCGCTGGAGATTGATACCGGCGCAAGGGCACTGAGAGCTCTGCTCGAACAGTATATGCTGGACATCATGTACGAGATTCCCAAAGACACCAACATCGGCGAGGTGGTCATCACGGAGGCGTACATCAACGGCACAGGCGGTCCGCGCATTATCATGCGCAGCTGAAGGACGTGTACGGCCCCTTTACCGGGGCCTGCAGATAAGGGCTTGTACTGGTTTCGACGGGGGTTTTGAAGTCTGAAGAGCCATCCGCGGATTTTCGGTACCGCGTTACCAAACCGGAGATTAAAATTAAACGCTGACAATAACGAATTAGCGCTCGCTGCCTGACGATTCAGGCAGTTGTCTTGCACGCAAGGCCCGCTGTGCGCGTAAGGCATCATGTATTGCGGGGAACTTTTTCTCCTAAGCTTTGCGGAGCAAAAAGATAATATGAAGCTACCTGAACCTTAAGCCTGTCCTTCGGCGTAAGGGAACGGGAATTCCAAAAGAAGGACTGTGATGGGAGAGCCTCGGATGAATAGGCTTTCGGACGGGGGTTCGATTCCCCCCAGGTCCACTGGAATACGCAGCGTTGAACTCGGTTTCAAAAGAAACATGTTCGCGCCTGCAATAGAAATAGAGGTCAGTCATTAAGGTTGGCCTCTTTTCTTATGAGCTATTGTGAAGCCTTGGCAAGGCTGTCAGGGCCTGTGATACGGCGTAATGGTCTTTCAGGCGGTAAGACGGAGTTGGTTTTGAAAAAAGATTCAAAAAAGGAAACGGAGAACACTATGAAGAAAAGAATATGTTTGGTACTGTCTGTGTTGATTTTAGCACTTGTAATCGGAGGATGTTCAAACGCTGATGGAACCACATCAGAAAAAACAGGCATTATAGGTGCAATGGAAGAAGAAGTCAACTCTCTCAAAGAATCGCTTACGGCTTCCAAAACAACCACCATTGCCGGTATGGAATTCTGTGAAGGGAAGCTGGATGGCGTGGATGTGGTCATCGTTCAGTGCGGCATGGGCAAAGTGAATGCCGGGATCTGCGCAAATACGCTTATCAATAATTTCGGATGCACAAAAGTCATTAATACCGGTGTTGCCGGATCCCTCGACAATCAGATCGATATCGGTGATATTGTTGTC
>CADBNF010000089.1 GCA_902796005.1 uncultured Lachnospiraceae bacterium
CGTTTTAAGGTATAAACAAGAGTGACAACCGCACAAAGCATTATTACAAACTGGATTAAATCCGACCATGTAATCATCTGCACCAACTCCTTTCTATAAAGTCCAGTTGCTGTGCATCGCCCTTCGGCTTTCCAATTACTAAGCGTAGAAATTGAGATAGCTGTTGCTTTACCAACAGTGTATGGCGTTGCATTCCTGGAGCGCACAGGATTAAAACGGTGGAATAGTGATATCGTGGAACAAAACACAGAGCCGGCGGAGGCACTTTCTCCGCCGACCCTGATCCGGATTTTGTTTACCAGAAGCCGTATGCAGTTATTCCTTGTTGGTTTCGTAGAAGTCTATAAGCTTCTTCAGAAACTGGGCGCGGCTTAACTCGCCACGCAGTGCTTCGATTTTTTCGAAGTCTTCGTTCCGGAGGTCTACGGCCCAGCGCGTGTAGGTTTTAGCGTTATAACGGCGCTTGACTTCGGTGGATGTTTTGCCCATGTTATTACCTCCTATTCAGTGTGGTGATGAGCGCAGCCACGGAAATCGCAATGGCTGCCAGGCTGACAATTAAAGTGATGATAGTTAATGCTTGCACGATTACTCCTGATGGATTATACTGATATTACCCGAAGGGGGAGGGGCTTGATGCACCTCCTGAGGATTTAATATATCCTCTTTCATTTTTTTAGCCAGCTTATACTGCAGAATCGCGGTGACAAGGTTGATTACTGCTGTACTTAAGCTGGCTTTTACTATCAGTGCTTCCATCCGTTGTCCTCCTTTCGTTTACCCGGTTGTCTCATTGCCTCCCTGCAATTATAGAATAGCATACTCTGGTGAGTATACCAAGCTTTATTTTTAATTTTTCAGAAATACTTTGCGCCGGACGGCGCTTTTTTTTGACCGAAAAAGGTGAAATCATGAATTACGAGATATATGAACCCTACGGAAAACTGGGAGAAAAGGTTATCCGGAACGAGAAGAGCCTGCAGAAATGCATTTCCGGATGTCAGGGTCCTGCTGGCAGCGAAGAAGAGAATTAAAGACAGAATCGACTATACAGTCCGACTCATGGGAGCCGGGCTGTTTTCATTTACTGAGGACTGCAGGACGTTGTCCGAGGCGCTGCAGGAAGCAGTGTGGAATCCGAAGGCTGCAGAGGATGAACGTCTGGACGATGGCAGCAGCGATACAGACCATGAATTCGAGTTGTTCCGGAAGGTATGTATTTACGGTCACGCCTGGGAATACTTCTACCAGAACGAAGAAAAGCAGACCCGGATGAAATCATCAGCTTCGATGATAACCGGATCATCAATATCTTCGGCACGGATGATGCAAAAGACGTGCTGGTGCAGTTTCTGCAGAAGCCTACGGCAGACGGAACCCAGGAACATCCCGAGGAACGTTCTGGAGGAGGCGCAGACGGCTGCGCAGCTGTCCGGCATCGTATCGAAGGAGACGCAGCTGGCAGTGCTCTCCATAGTGCAGGACCCTGCCGGCGAACTGGAGAAGCTGGAGAAGGAAAAACCCATACAGCAGGAAATGGTAGGATTTGACGATGGCGAAGGCGGAACTGACAGGAGCTGATAAGGAACGGGCCAGGGCGAACCTGGCGTACTGGGAGAAGAGAGAGAAAGCCCAGGCAGCTGCCTATCAGCTGGAAGAGGACGAGCTGGCGCGCCGCGTTCAGGCAAGATATAACTACCTGCTCACTGAGATTGACGCCAGGATAAATGATTTCTATCAGCGGTTTGCAAAGGCCGAAGGCATTACCATGAACCTGGCGGAAATGGCAGTGTCGAAGATGGATGTGCAGGCTTACAATGCCCGTGCAGCGCAGCTGGTTAAGGACAGGGACTTTTCCCCGAAGGCCAACCAGGAGCTCCGGCTGTACAATGCCACGATGCGCATAAACAGGCTGGAAATGCTGAAGTCACGCATCGGCCTGGAACTGGTAGACACCTACCAGCAGCTGGAGAATGAGTTCGGGGAAGCCTTCCGCACCCGCTGCACGGAAGAATATGAGCGCCAGGCGGGCATCCTGGGGCTGTCAACGAATGTGATGCCGCAAAAGGACATTGAGCGCATCCTGACGGCCGACTTCAATAATGCAAACTGGTCTTCCAGGCTCTGGGCCAACCAGGGCGCCCTGCGGGACCGGATAAGCGAGCTGCTGACCAATGGCATCATCCAGGGCAGAAGCGTCCGTGTGATGGCGAAGGACCTGCAGGAACTGCTTATCGACCCGTCAGCAAGCAACGCCCTGCGGCTTCTGCGCACGGAGATGAACCGGGTGCAGACTGAGACCCAGATGGCCAGCTTCCGAGACAACGGATACAGGCAGTACATGTTCATCTCTACAGAGGACTCCCGGACCTGCAGCCAGTGCGCACACCTGAACGGGGAAATCTTCGATGTGGATGATCCGAAGGCCCTTAAGCCTCCCCAGCATCCGAACTGCCGGTGCAGCACAGCGGCGTGGATGGATCGGGAAGCATATGAGGAATGGCTCGACTCCGGAGCGGCAGCTGAGGGTGTGAGCTGGGAAGAGTGGCAGGCATTAACGAATAAAGAAACAGAAAGCTGGCAGAAGTCAACTGAATCATTTGCGAGTGGCCCGATTATGAGTTCTTTGAATAATCCAGCTATTACAAATAGTGATGAAGTTGTTCAGAATTTTGTAGATGCAGTTGAAGTATCTGACGAGTTAAAGAATAGTGAATGTTTTTTGAACAGTGTTCGTCATATGCCAAAGGATGATCTTGATATGATTGCGAGACATGGATTAATTGTTCAAACAACAAATGGTACAAATGCTTTCAATGCAAGAAAAGCACGAGGAGCAGATGGTAAACTTAAATATGTAATTAAAATCAACCCTAAATCAACAGAACCTTATGTATTTGCACATGAATGTGCACATATGGCAGAGAAAACGAATCATCTGTATAAAGACCCTGAATTTGTGGAAGTCCTGAATAATTTTGGGAAGAGTGTAACTGGAATATTTCCAGGGAAAGTAAATGGAGAATGGTACTGTACAGCTGTATCTGATCTATTGATAGAGCCATATCAAGGAAGAACCTATGTAAGACATATGGGGCGTTATGGACCAGAGCGTAATATTGTGCTTACAGATTTTGTAGAGTATATAAGCGATGGTTATGAATGTTTTATCGGAAACCCGGAATTGCTTGCGTCAAAAGACCTGATGTTATATAATTATTTCAAAAGGAGAGGGCTGAGATGACAGATTATGAGATTGACTTTTCCAAGGTTCCGTTTAATGGAAAACTGTCCGAGGAAGAACAGAAAGAATTTGAAAGGCGGGCCTTAATAATGGATGATACCAACAATCCGCCTGTTTTCATAGACAGAAATGGTAATTACATAAAAGAATTTGAGGAAGAGTAATAGCGAAATGGCACAGGCTCTTTCGGTTGCTTTTAATGGGAGAAAATCAAACATATGAACGAGCGCATAAAAATAGAGCAACTGGTTAATCTGGTAAGGAAAGCCAGCAAACTATAACAACAGAATACAGAAGCCCGGGCAGCGCGTTTGTTTATTATGCGGACTATTTTGAACAGCTTTGGGCAGATGAAAAGTATTGTCATGAAGCTTAAGTACAGCCATCACCTTCGGGCGGTGGCTTTTTTATGGAGGAATATATGGCGAAGGATGACATGGAGGTAATCATATACAAAATCCTCAGTTACCTTTATGAATGTTCCAGGAATGGTAAGGTTCCGATGCTTGAAGACATGGCGCCTACGTGTGATATGTTCAACATTCCGGAACGCTACTGGAATCAGATCATGGAAGAGTTGATTGATAACGGCTATACCAGAGGCGTAATGAAGGTTTCTTCGACTACCGGGATGGAAATTAAACTTACAGAAAAGGCCGGCATTACCATCAAAGGGGCTGAGTATCTGAAGGAAAACAGCCGAATGAGATTTGCTGCGGAATTCTTGGGAAAAGGGTTTGAGCTGCTGCTTGCAAGCCTCGTAGCTACACTTAAATGATGATTACGATTAATGTAAACCCCGGCCTCCTCACCATCACCGGCCATGCCGGCGCGGGACCGCCGGGACAGGATATTGTCTGTGCAGCCGTGTCGGTGCTGCTGCAGACGCTGGTGGCTTCTATTGAGGAACTGACTGACGACGAAATTGAATATGATATCAATCCTGGCAATGCCAGGCTTGAATATGAGCATCTTTCAGAGAAATCGCGAACTCTGATGGGTGCTTTTTTTATCGGCATTTCCGGAGTGGCTGAAGGCTATCCGGAGTGCATCACCATCATCGATAAAACCATTGTATCTACGTGGGTGTATTTTTTCATTTTTACCAACCTCTTGATGAGCCGGGGACAATGGTGTATAATCTCATTATCCGCGGCCTATTTCCGTGAAAGAGGAAAGCACCCGTCCAAAAGACAGGTGCTTTCCTCAAAAAAAGTCCGTGCGCACCCCTTCGAACAGCTGCCATGGACGTTACTCATACAGTTAGCTCGGCCCAGGCACCCTTACGTCACCCAGGAGGTTTCTCTTAGTGCTGCTGCATTCCTGCCCTGACACGGTTCGGGAATTCCTGCTGCGTAAGACCCGGACTTCAACACCACTTGTATGAGGCAGCTCCACAACAAGCCTGCCCTCGGTTCGGCATCACCCCTGCTGTAGCGGATTGCAGGTACAGGGCACCGCTATCTCCCCGGCTGCACGGACAACCGAAATTATACCCTGACAAAGGGGAAATGTCAACATGAGCTATACCGCACTTTACCGGAAATTCCGGCCTGCCACCTTTGACGAGGTCAAGGGGCAGGAGCATATCGTGACCACCTTAAGAAACCAGATCAGGTATGACCGTATCGGCCATGCCTATGTTTTCTGCGGCACAAGGGGCACAGGCAAGACCTCCGTGGCGAAGATATTCGCCCGGGCGGTAAACTGCGAAAACCCGGTGAACGGAAGTCCCTGCGGGGTCTGCGAGATGTGCAGGTCCATCGCAGAGGGTACCTCCACCAATGTGATTGAGATAGATGCGGCCTCCAACAACAGCGTGGACAACGTCCGGGAAATCGTGGAAGAGGTCACCTACCGGCCCACAAAGGGCAGGTATAAGGTGTACATCATCGACGAGGTGCATATGCTCTCCACCGGCGCCTTCAATGCGCTGCTGAAAACCCTGGAGGAGCCGCCTTCCTATGTGATTTTCATCCTGGCGACCACGGAGGCGGCGAAGCTGCCGGTCACCATCCTTTCCCGGTGCCAGCGGTATGATTTTCACCGGCTGGATACGGCTACCATTGCCAGAAGGATAAGTGAGCTTCTGGAAGCGGAGGGCGTAACGGCCGAGGAACGTGGCGTCCGGTATATTGCACGGATGGCGGACGGGTCCATGCGTGACGGCTTAAGCCTTCTGGACCAGTGTATCGCGGGAAGCCCCGATGAACGCCTTACCTATGACGGCATCCTGAATATCCTGGGAACGGTGGATACGGAGAATTTCGACAGGCTTCTGGAAGCCATCCGGCAGCAGGACGTGTCCGCTGCCATCCGCACGGTGGCGGATATCGCCGAAAGCGGCAAGGAAATGGCCCAGTTTACGGCGGATTTCGTCTGGTACCTGCGGGACATGCTGCTGGCGAAGAATGCCGGCGAGGTCGGGGAAATCCCGGACCTTTCCACCGAGAACCTGGACAATTTACGGAAAATGGCGGACAGATTCGAGGAAGATACGCTGATGTACTACATTCGGGTATTTTCCGAACTGTCCGGTACGATAAGAAATACCGCCTCCCGGCGGATTGCGGTGGAGATGGCGGTCATTTCCCTGGCAAAGCCGGCCCTGCGGGAGGATGCGGCTGCCCTGACGGAACGTGTACGGCTCCTGGAAAAGAAGCTGGAGGACGGGGATTTTGCCCCGCCGGCGCGGCCTGCAGAGCCGGCACGGCAGCAGCCGGAGGAAAAGCAGGCGGAAAGGGAAGAGCCCAGAAAGCCTGCACCGGAGGACCTGATGAAGATTGCCCGGGACTGGCGGACCATTACGGCGAAGATAAAGCTGCCGGTGGTCCGGACTTACCTTGAGCAGTGCGAGCCCTCCTATGACGGCAGGAACGGTTCGGAGGATCTGTTTTTACGGACGGACAACCTGCAGGCAAGAACCTATCTGGAGCGGGAGGAGTCCCTGGCGGCTGTCCGGGATACCATTGCCCAGGTATCCGGCTGCCGGGTGAATATCCATGTACTGGAAAAAACGAATGCGAAAGCGGAAGGGCTGAGCCGGCTGCCCCTGATGGAGAAGATCAGGGCGGCGGTGGACATGCCCGTGGAGATAGAAGAATAGAGCTTCCGGAGCACAGTCCGGAGAGATGAAGGAGGATTAAAATGGCAAAAAGAGGCGGATTTCCCGGCGGAATGGGCGGAAATATGAATAACCTGATGAAGCAGGCCCAGAAGATGCAGAAGCAGATGGAGGAAGCCCAGAAAGCCCTGGAAGAGAAGGAATTTACCGCGGCAGCCGGCGGCGGCGCGGTTTCCGTGACCATGAACGGTAAACACGAGGTATTGAGCGTGAAGATCCAGCCGGATGCGGTGGATCCCGATGACGTGGAAATGCTGGAAGACCTGGTGATGGCCGCCGTGAACGAAGTTCTGCGCAAGATTGACGACGAGCAGGCCAGCTCCATGAGCCGGATGACCGGCGGGCTGGGAGGCTTTGGCTTTTAATGGACTATTACAGCAGTCATATCAAGAACCTGATCGATGAGCTGTGCAGGCTTCCGGGCATCGGAAGCAAGACGGCCCAGCGGCTGGCCTTTCATATCATCAACCAGCCGGAGGAACGGGTGGAGAGGCTGGCGTCGGCCATCGTGGAAGCGAAGAAAAACATCCACGAATGCGCTGTCTGCCATACCTTAACTGATCAGGAAATCTGTCCGATCTGTTCGGATCCGGCCAGAAATAAAAAGCTGATCATGGTGGTGGAGAATTCCAGAGACCTGGCAGCTTATGAGAAAACCGGCAAATTCGACGGCGTCTACCATGTCCTGCAGGGGGCGATTTCCCCCATGATGGGCATCGGGCCGGCGGATATCCGGCTGAAGGAGCTTATGGTCCGACTGGAGCAGCCGGTGGATGAGGTGATTATCGCCACCAACTCCTCCCTGGAGGGGGAGACCACGGCCATGTACATCAGCAAGCTGATCAAACCGGCCGGCGTGAAGGTATCCCGCATAGCCAGCGGGGTGCCCGTGGGCGGCGACCTGGAATACATAGATGAGGTAACCCTGCTTCGTGCCCTTGAGGGAAGAACAGAACTGTAAAGGATGAGCGAAGACACTAACCGGGAAAAGAGAACAAGGAAAATACAAGTCGACAGCAGGGCGGCAGCTGTAGTAAGAAGCCGCCCTTTTAAAGTTGCCGTCATTGTGCTGCTTATAGCGGCAGCTCTTTTTCTGGTGGCGGTAAACTGGCGTTTCCTTTCCTACAGCGAGCGGTATGTGGACAAGAACGAGGACACCATGTCCTACACCTACTATGCCCTGGGGGACCACGTGCTTAAATGCGGCCTGGACGCCGCCAGCTATTTCGACAAATACGACAACCAGCTCTGGACGATAAACTATGACATGAACGAGCCGCGGATGGTTCAGTGCGGCTCCACCGCTGCGGTTTACGACCGCCTGGGGACGACCATCTGCATCCTGACGCCGGAGGGAGAGAAGGGCAGGCTTCAGACCTCCCTGCCCATCCTGCGGGTGGAGGTGGCTGCCACCGGCATGACGGCGGCCCTTCTGGACGACGGCAATACCGCAAGGATCAGCTGCTACAACCCGGACGGCACCCTGGTGGCCACCATCAAAACCACCATGGAGGCCAACGGCTACCCCATGGACATCGCCCTTTCCGAAAGCGGCATCCTTCTGGGGGTTTCCTACCTGCAGTTCAGGCAGGGCATGCCGGTGACCACGGTGAATTTCTACAATTTCGGCACCCGGGGCAAGGCAGCCACGGACAACATCATCAGTACCTTTACCTACGAGAACCGGCTGATTCCGGAGATCCACTACATGGACAATTCCACCTGTGTGGCCTTTGCCTCCGACGGATTTACCCTGTTCAAGGGAAAGGAATCCCCCAGGGCATTCCGGACCGTGGAAATCGACGGTACCATCGCCAGTACCTTTTTTGACGACAAGCATTTCGGTATGGCGGTGCGGGACGAGCACAATCCTTCGGAAAGCACCTTGCGGGTGTACAACAACTTCGGCTTCCGCATCAGTTCCCGGAAGACGGATTTTGCCTATTCCTCCATATCCCTGGCCGGAAAGGAGATTGTGATGTACAACAGTTCCAATCTGTGCATCACCTCCATCTACGGCGGCCTGCGGTACAAGGGCGAGTTAACGGGGATAGTCCGGCAGGTCATCCCCCTGCAGAATCTGTATTACGGGTGCATCAACGACGAAAGCTACACCCTCATCCGGTTACGATAAATACATGTAAAAACGTGCAGCAGCCTGTCCCTTGCCTGGGAAGACGGGAGATAAGAAATGAACAAAGAGCAGACGTATGAATTTCTGAAAGCCAGCGGCGTAAGCTTCGAAATAACGGAGCACGGGGCCGTCTTCAATATGGAAGATTTGAAGGGCGAAGCCCTGCCCTATCCGGACCGGATGGCGAAAAACCTGTTCGTCCGGGACGAAAAGAAGAGAAATTATTACCTCATCACGGTAAAGGAGGACCGGCAGGTCAACCTGAAGGCCTTCCGGAAGGCCCATGGCCTGAAAAACCTTTCCTTTGCCTCCCCCGAGGACCTAAAGGCCATCCTGGACCTTACACCCGGTTCGGTCACACCCTTAGGCGCTTTAAATGACGGCAGCGTGCAGGTGGTCTGGTACCTGGATGCCGCCCTTGCAGACGGCCTTATCGGCGTTCATCCGAATGACAATACCGCCACGGTCTGGGTGCAGGCGGCGGATCTGGTGAAGCTTCTGAAGCGGTGGTACAAAAGCATCGAAATCGTGGAGATGGAAGAACCTGTACCGGCGGCGGAACCTGCTGCTGAAGAAGCCGCAGATGCCGGACAGGCGGAATAAAGGGAGAGAAGACTATGGCCATAAGGATACCTTTGAATGATGACTGGACCTTTCATGAGGAGTTTGACCGCCTCCCGGAAGGAGAAACGGTGCGTCTCCCCCATACGGTATCGGTCACGCCCTTTCACTATTTTGACGAAGCCTGCTACCAGAAGGTGAGCGGCTACCGGAAAACCTTTGCCTTCCCTCCGGAAGCGGAGGGCAAAAGACTGTTCGTGATTTTTTACGGGGCCGCGCACTACGCGACCCTTTTTGTGAACGGAAAGGAAGTGCTGTCCCACGGCTGCGGCTACACGGCCTTTGAGGCGGACATCACCGATTACGTGACAAAGGAGGGGACCAACGAGATAAAGGTGCGGCTGGACAGCCGGGAAGCCTTAAATATCCCGCCCTTCGGCTTTGTCATCGATTACATGACCTACGGCGGCCTTTACAGGGAGGTTTACCTGGAAATCCGCTGTGAAAACTACATAGAAGACGTCTTTGCCCGGGGAAGTGCGGCAGGGGAATTGACGGTGGATACCACCTTTGCAAAAGAAACGGTACCCTATAGCTTAAGCCTGCGGGAGAAGCTTACCGGAAAAGAGGTCTTCAAAGCGGAAAATGTACAGACTGCGCATTTTGAAAGCGGGATTATCCCCGGTATCCGCAAATGGGATATCGACGACCCCTTCCTCTACGAGCTGACGGTTTCCTCAGAAGAGGATGCGAAGGCCACGGTCATGGGCTTTCGGGATTCTGCGTTTAAAGCCGACGGCTACTACCTGAACGGCAGAAGGGTGAAGATCCGGGGGCTGAACCGCCACCAGTCCTACCCCTACGTGGGTTACGCAATGCCGGCCTCCCTGCAGCGTTTTGACGCGGATATCCTGAAGAAGGAGCTGGGGGTCAATGCGGTGCGGACCTCCCATTATCCCCAGTCGCAGCACTTTATCGACCGCTGCGACGAGCTGGGGCTTCTGGTATTCACGGAAATTCCCGGCTGGCAGCATATCGGCGACGGTGCCTGGAAGGCCCAGGCGGTCAGAAATGTGGAGGAAATGGTCCTGCAGTACCGCAACCATCCCTCGATCATCCTCTGGGGCGTGCGCATCAACGAATCCGTGGATGACGATGACCTCTACAGGGTGACCAATGACCGGGCAAGAAAGCTGGATCCCACAAGGCCCACGGGCGGCGTGCGGTACCTGAAGAAAAGCAACTTCCTGGAGGACGTCTACACCTACAATGATTTCAGCCATGACGGGCTGACTCCGGGCGTTGAGCCGAAGAAGAAAATCGTGCCGAAACCCGATGCGCCTTACCTGGTGACGGAGTACAACGGCCATATGTTCCCCACGAAGGTATTTGACGACGAGGAACACCGGCTGGCCCATGCTCTGCGGCACGCCAACGTGCTGGACGCCGCGGCCGGCTATACGGATATCGCCGGAACCTTCGGCTGGTGCTTCTTCGACTACAATACCCACAAGGATTTCGGGTCCGGAGACCGGATCTGCTACCACGGCGTGACCGACATGTTCCGAAACCCGAAGCAGGCGGCTTACGTCTACCGGGCCTGCGGGGACAATCCGGAACCCTTCCTGGAGGTCAGCTCCTCCTTTGACATCGGGGAGCATCCGGCGGGCAACCGGGGGAAGACCTACATTTACACCAACTGCGACAGTGTGCGGATGTATAAAAACGAGGTATTTATCAAGGAGTACACGGCGAAGGATTCGGAATACCGGAACCTGAAAAACGCGCCGATCCTGATTGACGACTACGTGGGCGACCAGATGAAGGAAAAAGAGGGCTTTTCGGACAAGCAGAACAAAATTGTAAAGGAAGCCCTGAATTATATCGCCATGTACGGCATGAACCACATTCCCGCCAGGATAAAGATGCAGCTTCTTAAAGCTATGGCTGTCTATCACATGACCTTCGAGGATGCCTACCGGCTGTACAACAAGTACATCGGCAGCTGGGGCGGGGAGAATGCCAGGGTCGTCTTTGAAGGCATAAAGGACGGCAAAACGGTAAAAACCGTGACGAAGGCCACCTTCTCGCGGCTGCACCTTAAGATAAACTGCTCTTCCATGACCCTGACCGAAGGAGACACCTATGACGTGTCCGCCGTCCGGATTGCGGTCTGCGACGAATACGGCAATATCCAGCCCTTCTTCGACGAAAGCCTTCCCCTGACCATCGAAGGAGAAGGAGAACTTATCGGGCCGGGCCGGGCAAGAATGAGCGGCGGCCTTGGCGGCACCTATGTCCGCAGCAGGGCAAAGGGAACGATAAGGCTTACGGTTTCCTGCCCGGAGGGCTATGAAGGCGTATTTGAGGAGCAGGAGAAAACCCTGGTCTTTACCGTGGTCTGAAGCTTAAAGTAAACCTATATTGCGGATAATAAAGGTTTCCTGTTTTTTAGGAGAGAAGGGAGAAAGAGATGGGAAAACGAATTGTTGCGGTAAATGCAGGCCCCAGGATCGGCTGGAATACGGATACTCTGATCACCGAGGCGATGAAAGGCGCGGAAGAAGCCGGCGCCGAGGTGCAGAAGTTTGACCTGTTCCGGCTGGAGCGTTTTACCGGCTGCGTATCCTGCTTCGGGTGCAAGAAGGAGAGATTCAAGGGCCACTGTGTGGTCCGGGACGGCCTGACGCCGGTACTGGATGCCATTCGGGAAGCGGACGGCCTGATTATCGGGTCCCCGAATTACCTGTCCGAGCTGACCTCCTCCTTCCGGGCTGTCTATGAGCGGCTGATTTTCCAGAACCTGACCTACAACGTGGAGCATCCCTCCTGCAACGAGCGGAGCATCCCGGTGCTGCTCATCATGACGAGCAACGCCCCGGATACCATGTACCAGGGACTGCTGGAGAACTACCGGAATAGCTTTGAGCGGTTTGTGGGCCCGACCCAGGTACTGGTCAGCGGCGAGACCCTGCAGCTGAAGGATTTCAGCAAAAATGACTGGCCCTGGACGATCTACAATCCGGAAGATCGGTTCCGCCGGCACGAGACGGTATTCCCGGAGGAATGCAAAAAGGCCTTCGAACTGGGGAAGGCCCTGGTTTAAATAAAAGCCCGTTTCCGGGCAAAAAAATACTGTCGGTTCATCAGACCGGCAGTATTTTTTTCGTATTCACATTCAGGTTGTTTCTGTGATTCTGCTTCTTCATGGAATGACGGGCGAAGAAACCCTGCCTTTCGGCCTTTCTGCCTTCCGTTTTTTCACAGTAATCATATCTTTCACGACGATACCAGGCGGGTGTATCCTGCCGGAACTGTCTGGAATATAAGAAATCGATCTCCATCATTGACATGCTAAAACCCTCCTTCTATAATAAAACAAGTACGTTTTCTTTTGTTTTCTGTATACAGAATACCATAGAAAGAACGAAATTCTACGGCCTGTGGAACAGAAAAACAAAGAGAGAATTTGTGTTGCCAGCACAAATAATGCAGGAGGAGGTCTTTATGGGATTTACGATAGAAGACATGCGCACCATTTCCGCCGACCGGTACCATATGAAGCTGATTGCGGGAGAGGGCGGCTGGTCGAATTCCATCAGCTGGCTTCTGATGCTGGAGGATATGACCATCATCCAGAATTTCCGGGGAAAGGAGCTGGCCGTGACCACTGGGCTCGGCTTTCCGACGGAGGACAGCCAGCTGCGCCTGGTCAAAGCCCTGTCCGAGGCAGGCGCTTCCGGACTGATTATCAATACGGGAAAACACATTATGGAAGTTCCGCAGTCGGTGAAAAGCTTCTGTGATGACAACGATCTGCCCCTGCTGACCGTGCCCTGGGAGGTTATCCTCGTGGATTTAATCAAGGATTTAAGCATGCGGGTCTTTCTGCAGTCAGTGGCGGACGAGCAGATATCGAACGCCTTTATCCATGCCATAGAATCCCCGCTGTCGGCGGATGAATACAGCAGGGACCTGCTGGCCTATTATGACCTGGACGGAACATTTCAGGTTGCGCTGGTTTCCTCCGGGGACCTGGACCGGATGGATACGGTGGAGCGGAAAAGGATATCCTACCGGATGCAGCTGTTTCTGACAAATCTGACCCACAACGGGCATTTCTTCTATTATGATTCCTATTTTGTGGTGATTATGAACGCGATCACCGCAAAGCAGTGCGAGGAAATCCTTGAGCCCTTTGCCAAAAGACTGACGAACCGGATGCCGGAGCGGAAGATAAGCATCGGCATCAGCTCCCAGGTACAGGGCATCCGAAACCTCCATACCGCCTATAAAAGGGCAGTGGCGGCCGTCCGGATGGCCAGATCCGGAAGCGAGCCTATCATTTATTTTGACAGAATGGGTCTGTACCGGCTGCTGTATTCAGTGGAGGACACCGCATTGCTTAAGGAAATGTCCGCGGATATTCTAAAGCCTCTTACGGACTACGACAGCCAGCATGACGCCGGCTATGTGGAAACCCTGGAAAGCTTTTTAAAAAACGGCGGGTCCATCAAGGCCGTCGCCGACGAGCTGTTTATCCACCGCAACACGATTCAGTACCGCATGGGCAACATCAAAACCCTGCTGGACTGCTCTCTGGAGACCGCGGAGGAGAGGATGAAATACCTGATCGCCTGCATGATAAGGAAAATGAAGGACGGAGAATAACAGGACGGCCGCGTAAAATGCCGGAGAAGAAAGGAAGAATACAATGTCTAACGAGATCAAATGCCCGGTCTGCAACCATTCATACAGTGAGGAGGAGTCCTTCTGCCCGGTCTGCAGGTTTCCGAATATCAGCCTGACCGTAAGCAGCGGCGAAGATGAAGCCGGACTGCAGCGCATGGTGGAGGGATACAGGAAGAAACACTGGACCCGGGAAGAAAAAAACAGCGAAACCGGTGCGGCTGCGGAGGCGGTTTTCCGGGAGGGCCTGGCATATTACGAAAAGGAACAGTATGGCGAGGCCATGGAGCTGTTTAAAAAGGCCGCGGAGCATGGCTTCCTTTTCGCATACAACGTGGTCGGGGAAATGTACCAGTACGCAGAGGGCTGTGAGGAAAATTTTTCCGAAGCTTTTAAGTGGTACCGGCCCGGCGCAGAAAAGGGAAATGCCGAATCCCAGGCGAGCCTCGGCTATCTGTACAAACACGGCCTTGGGGTAAAACAGGACAATGCAGAGGCTTTGAAATGGTACAGACTGTCCGTGGAGCAGGACAATGTATTCGGCCTGAACAACCTTGGCGCCGGCCTTTTCTACGGTGACCTTACCGGAAAAGATCAAAAGGAGGCTGAGAGGCTTTTCAGGAAGGCTGCGGAAGCCGGGTATGGTGTTTCCTGTCTGTGGATGGCCTATCTTTACAGTAACGGAATCGCGGAAAAGCAGAATTATGCCGAAGCGATGAACTGGTACAGGAAGGCTGCGGACAAAGGAATGAGCAACGCAATGTATGAGATTGGCCGGCTGTATTATGAGGGCAAAGGCGTTGAGCAGAACTATCAGGAAGCATTCAACTGGTATATGAAGGCTGCGTGTAAGGGGTATTCCGACGCGTACGAATGCATCGGCTATATCCATGAACACGGCATAGGTGTGGAGAAAAACATGGAAGAAGCCATGAAATGGTACAACAGGCCGGCACCGGAAGGCGATGCTGACGCCCAGTACAGGGTTGCTCTCATGTATGAAACAGGCCTTGGCGTCAAAGCGGACAAATACGAGGCCATAAGATGGTACTTTAAAGCCGCCGAACAGGGACATAAAGAGGCAAAAGCAAGACTTCTGAAGAATTTCTGACATAGAAAGCAGGTGCTTAAAAGGAAATTCAATAAATCGGTTTTTTGTAATTGACACGTGAGGGAGAATACTATATACTAAATCGCACTAACAGAGGTTACCTGTAGTTAATTGTTTTATAATTGAATATTATGCGTTCGCAGCGAGATGAATCGCAGCATGGAATGGGGGAGAGCCCCGCGAGCAGGTCACTGTTCATCCTTTTCGGATGGAGTCAGATACATGGCGGACGCATGTACGCATCAATCCAGCGCATTGATGGTAAAACAGCAGGCAGAATCAATATGATTTGTCAGGTCTGTGATGTTTACTGAGCCCGGATTTTCCGGGCTTTTCTATTCTATGTGCCCGGATTATGCCGGGCTTTTTTATTGCCGGGAAGGAGTCGGAATGGACTATTTAAAAGATGTTCAGAATTATTGGGATCTGCGAAGCCACGGCTTTTCGGATGCGATCAATGAAGAGCTTGACAGCAGCATGGCAGAGCAGTGGAAAGATTATTTCAGCACCCTGTTTTCCGGAAAACCGCTTACCATTCTGGACGACGGTGCCGGCGCGGGTTTCTTTTCGGTACTGCTTTCGTCCCTCGGCCATCATGTCGTGAGCATTGACTATTCGGAAAAAATGGTCGAAAGAATAATCGATAATATGCAGGCCAGGGGCTTTACGCCTGATGCACATCAGATGGATGCCCAGAAGCTGGATTTTGAACCGGAAACCTTTGATGCCGTTGTTCAGCGGAATGTCATGTGGAATCTGGACCATCCGGAGAAAGCCTATGAGGAAATATACAGAGTGCTGAAACCCGGCGGCATATTATTTATCGATGACGGGAACCATTACCTTGCAGCCCACGATGAAGAGTACGCAAAGGAATGGGCGGAAAAAAGAAAAGAGCGTGAGGCGTTTATGAAGACAGAAGACGTTACGCCCGGCAGTCACTACAGACATAATCCCGAAAACGTCGATTACCGGATTATCGAGGAAATCGCGCAGAAGCAGCCCATGAGCTACCACAGGAGGCCGCAGTGGGACATCAATCAGATGATCCTTCTGGGATTCCGGGATATCCGGGTGCATATAGACGGCAAGGGACTTCCGCATCATTTCACCATCACAGCCGGAAAACCCGAATAAAAAGGATATGAAGCGGAGCACGCTTTATATACAAATAGAAGACCAAAGAGTCTTAAAACACTAAGGAGGATAACCAATGAAAAGAAAGATTTCTACAGTTCTTGCAGTTGTGCTTGCTTCTTCCATGCTTTTTGCTGCATGCGGAAACAAGAATGACGGCAGCGCTTCCTCCGCAGCAAGCTCGGCAAAAAGCGAAGCGGCGGAAAGCAGCGCAGTGGAAGTCAGCACTGTATCCGAGGCCGTATCGGAAAGCACCGCACAGGAGCCTGCAGCTTCGGAAGACAAGCATCTGAACGTGGCCATTTACTGGAATGCCACCCTTGATCCGACAGACGGCTGGGGCGGCTGGTGGACCATGCGTTACGGCGTAGGTGAAACCCTGCTGACCATGAACAGGGACATGGAACTCGAAGAGTGCCTGGCCGACAGTTATGAAATCGTTGACCCGCAGACCTTCAAATTCCATATCCGCCAGGGCGTGAAATTCTCAAACGGCAATGATTTGACGCCGCAGATCGTTGCGGATACCATCACAATGACTGCCGAAAAAAACAGCCGCGGCGGAAACCTGAAGCTGGAAAGCGCTACTGTGGACGGCGAATATGTCATCTTTAAGACCACGGAACCCTACAGCGGCTTCCCGTTTATGCTGACTGAGCCTATGTGCATTATCGTTGATACCACACAGGATATGAGCAATTACGCCACCAATCCCATCTGCACCGGCCCCTACAAGGCCGTGGGTTATGTTGCCGATGAAAAGTGGGAGCTTGAGGCAAACGAGTATTACTGGAAGGGCGTTCCCCAGATCAAGTATATTACCAACTATAATATCGGCGCGGACACCAGAATCCAGTCCTTGATGTCAAATGAAATCGACATGGCTTATTCACCTTCTACTGCAACCTTAAGCCTGATCGAAGGATCCGACCAGTACAAGATTGTTTCCGCCATCGGCACAAGAGAGAGTGATATCGCCATCAACTGCCGTGAGGGACGTCCGACCGCGGACAAAAACCTCCGACTGGCCCTTTCCTATGCCCTGAACAGGGAAGTGCTTGCCCAGATCGCCGGCAACGGCACTGCGGACCCGCTGGCAAAACCCTTCCCGGACAGCTGCGGTTACGATATGAGCAAAGTTACCGCTCCGGATTATGATGTAAAGCTGGCGGAGGAATATCTGGCCAAAGCCGGTTACGAAGACAAGGACGGCAACGGCTATGTGGAAAAAGACGGCGAAGAGCTGGTTCTGACTATCCTCATCAGCAGTTCCTCCGGAACGGAAGTTTATCAGTCCATGATTGATATGTGGAAAGCCATCGGCATCAACGTTCAGCTTGATCCCCTTGAGAACGTAAAAGATAAGAGAAGCGCCGGCGATTTCGACATTCTGGCCAATGCCGGCTGGCAGACCATGAACAACGGCGACGGACAGTCCTACATGCTCAACAGATGGACGGATGCCGGTACGGATAACTATGCAGGTTATCATTCCGATGAGTTTGAAGCTCTGATGACGAAGATCAACGAGACCTTCGATCTGGAAGAAAGAGCTGCGCTGTTCTCCGATGCAGCCCAGATTATTGCGGACGACTGCCCGGCGATTTTCTATGCGGCAACAGCCAACTATGATGTTATCAATACGGCGGTAATGAACGACATCGATATTTATCCCATCGACTACTATGTAATCGATAATACCTGGACTATGAAATAATTCTGCTTTAATGCGATTTCGGTCTGTGCCCGTCTTATCAGGCGGGTACAGACTGTCTTTGATTTATAACATGTGGTTAACACCCGGGAAGGAGTGTTTTCGTGCTTAAGCTGATAAGAAACAGACTGCTGTCCCTGATTGTAATTCTGTTCGGACTGTCGGTTCTGACCTATGGAATGACCTACCTTCTGCCGTCAAATCCCATTGATGTCATGATAGATTCCATGGGGCTTCCTCATGACGAGGAAACGATTGAAAACCTGAATAAAGAATACGGCTTTGACGCTCCGTTCTGGGTTCAGTACGGAAAATGGCTGAACGGCGTATTTCATGGAAACTTCGGCCGTTCCGTCAAATACCAGGAACCGGTGAAGGATGTCCTTGCCAGAAAACTGCCCAATACGGTCAAACTTGCCTGTACGTCTTTTCTGCTGATGATTGTAATCTCTTTTCCTCTGGGCATTGCGTCCGCAGTCTACCGAAATAAACTTGCGGATTATATCATACGATTTCTGTCATTTATCGGAGGCGCCATGCCGACCTTCTGGTTTGGCATGATCCTGATATTTTTCTTCGGCGTACGGCTGAAGATACTTCCGGTATCCGGTTTTTCATCCTGGAAAAGCATTATCATGCCTACCCTGACGCTGGGCGTATCCTACAGCGCCTTTTATATCCGGCGTATCCGGGCGGTTATGGTGGAACAGCTCAGTGAAGAATACATCTCCGGCCTGAAATCCCGAGGAGTAAGCCGGAGAAGGATCATCTTTTCCCACGTTCTGCCGAATTCCCTGCTGGCCATCATCACGATGCTGGGCATGTCCTTCGGCGGACTTCTGGGAGGCACGATGATCGTGGAAACCGTATTCGGCTGGAACGGTATCGGATCTGCGGCCATGGCGGCCATTTCCGCCAGAGATTATTATCTGATACAGGGATATGTGCTCTGGATGGGCTTTATCTATGTAATGGTCAATCTTTTCGTTGACATCTCCTATCAGTTCATCGACCCGAGAATCAGAAGGGGGATGCAGCAGAGATGAAAATAAAAACCATGTCGAGATACCGCAAAATGGTCTGGATACGGTTCTGGATCGCCTTAGGGTTTGCGGTTCTGTTTGTTGTTTTTGCCCTGTTTTCCAATCATCTGGCACCTTACGATCCCCTGGAGACCCACTACGACCATATGCTGGAAGCGCCGAGCGGTATGTTCTTTTTCGGAACGGACCAGCTGGGAAGGGACATTTTCTCAAGAATCCTGTACGGCGGAAGGACGTCTCTTCTGATAGCCTTCCTGGTAACGGCCATCGTAGCGGTTATCGGCATCCTCATCGGCACCACGGCGGGCTTCTTAGGCGGCGTATTTGATGCTGTCCTGATGCGTATCTGTGATGTGCTGCTGGCGTTTCCCGGGTCGATATTTACAATAGCCATGGTCAGCTTTATCGGCACCGGCATACCGAACCTCATACTTGCCATGTCGATAACCAGCTGGACAGGCTTTGCCCGGATAAGCCGGTCTCTGGTACTTTCTATAAAAAACAACGTATTTATCGAACAGGCGAGGATGGGCGGCGCATCCAACTGGAAAATCCTTACCGTGTATATTATTCCGAACGTCATGCCGTCGCTGCTGGTCAATATTTTCCAGAATATAGGCAGCAAGCTTCTGACCATTTCCGGTCTGTCGCTGCTGGGACTTGGCTCGCCGCCTCCTACGCCGGAATGGGGCTTTATGCTTTCGGAAGGCAAGAACTTCATGTATCAGAGTCCGTGGATGCTGGGCTTCCCGGGTCTGGTCATCCTGATCAATGTGGTGGTGTTCAATCTTTTGTCCGACAGTATTCAGGAACTGATGAATCCGAAGCAGAACAACTGGTAAGAGAAGATGAGTTTATTAGAGATTAAGAACTGTACAATCAGATATCAGAACGGGGAGCCGGCTGTCAGCAATGTTTCCTTTAACGTGGAAAAAGGAGAGATTGTCAGCCTGGTCGGTGAAAGCGGCAGCGGGAAAACCACACTGATAAGGGCAATACTCGGCATCCTTCCTTCCGGCGGAAAGGTGACGGAAGGACAGATCATTCTGGACGGGACAGATATCCTGAAGCTCAATGACAGACAGATGGAAGCGGTCCGGGGAAACAACATTTCCATGATCTTCCAGGATGTCGGTGCTTCCATGGACCCGGTAAAACAGGTGAAAAGCCAGTACATGGAATCCATCCTGGTACACGAAAGAATTCCCCGGGATACCTGCATAGAGCGGGCGGTATCCATGCTGAAAAGAATGCATCTGACGGACACGGAGCGAGTCATGAACGCCTATCCCTTCGAGCTGTCCGGCGGCATGAAGCAGAGAGTCGGCATTGCCATGGGGATGACAGCCCAGCCGAAGCTGTTGCTGGCGGATGAGCCTACTTCTGCGCTGGACGTGACCATCCAGGCCCAGGTGGTGCATGAAATCCGGGAACTACGGGATAAATACGGCGCTACCATTATCCTGGTGACCCACAACATGGGCGTTGCTTCGTACCTGTCCGACAAAATCGGCGTCATGCAGAAAAGCCGGATGGTGGAATTCGGCAGCAGAGATGAGATCATTTTCCATCCGAAGGAACAGTATACCAGGGATTTGATGGACGCAGTGCCGAAGATAGGAGGAAAACGTTTTGCCCGATAAGAATGTGCTCCTGATGGTTAAAAATGTCAGCAAGGAGTTTCCGGTCAAAAAGAATAAACTGTATGCGGTATCGGATGTCTCTTTTTCCGTGTCCAGAGGAGAAACCCTGGGCCTTGTGGGAGAAAGCGGCTGCGGGAAAAGCACACTGGCTAAAATGATAGCGGGATCTCTGCCTGTCAGCACCGGTTCCATCACGTTGGACGGAGTAGACTATACCGGGCTTTCCGCAAGGGAATTCCGGAAGTTCCGAAGAAATATCCAGATGGTCTTTCAGGATCCTTTAAGTTCCTTTTCCCCGCGGATGCGCATCGGAACCTATCTGTGTGAGCCCCGGATCAATTATGACCATATTTCCCGGCAGGAGGCCATGGAAGAGGCCGGCGTCCTGCTGGAAAAAGTGGGACTTCCGGTGGAGTTTCTGAACAGATACCCCCATGAACTGTCGGGGGGACAGCTGCAGAGGGTGGCCATTGCCCGGGCTATTGCCATCAACCCGAAGCTTCTTATCTGCGACGAAGCCACAGGCGCCCTGGATGTTTCGATACAGAATGTCATTGCGAAGCTCCTGGTGGATCTGGTAGAGGAAAAAAACATCGGCTGTATCTTCATCGGGCACGATCTGGCCCTGGTCAGAAGCGTCACGCAGCACATCGCCATCATGTATCTGGGAAGGATTGTGGAGTATCTTGACAGCGAAACGCTGGAAGAAAAATGCATGCATCCTTATACCAGGGCGCTACTGGAGGCGATTTTTGACGTTTACTGCGACCAGAACGAAGACATAAAGCTGCTGACGGGAGAGCCGCCGAGTCCCCTTGTGGTGCATAAGGGCTGTCCCTTTGCACAGCGCTGCGAACGCTGCAGAAATGAGTGCCTGGAGAACAGGCCGGAGCTTGCAGAAGCCGGGCCCAATCATCTTGTGGCCTGTTTTAATCCATTGTAATCGAGGTAGAAATGCGTATAGCGGTTTACGGAAAAGGCGGAATAGGAAAATCCACTGTCAGCGCGAATCTTTCGGCGGCCCTTTCTGCTTTGGGTGAAAGGGTTTTACAGATCGGCTGCGACCCCAAGCATGATTCCACAAGGCTTCTTCATCACGGGCAGAAGGTTACGACGGTGCTGGATTATATTCTGAATACACCGGAGGAGGATCAGAAGCCGGAAGACGTGCTGATGAAAGGTTATATGAACTGCGGCTGTATTGAGGCCGGCGGTCCGCGGCCCGGGAAAGGCTGCGCGGGCAGAGGTATTCTTACAAGCTTTGAATTCCTGAACAGACATGATGTGTTTTCCGGCTACAGTACCATTGTATATGATGTACTGGGCGACGTGGTCTGCGGCGGATTTGCCGTGCCGGTCAGAAAGCAGTATGCGCAGGCTGTCTATCTTGTGACCAGCGGGGAAGCGATGTCCGTCTATGCCGCAAACAATATCCTGCACGGCATCAGGAATCTGGACCCGGAAGGCAGGAGGATTGCGGGCATCATCTACAACAGCAGGGGAGCGGGAGATGAAAGGGAAAGAGTGTTTGCCTTTGCAAAAGCCGCAGGCCTGCCGGTTGTCTTAAGCCTTCCCAGAAGCGGCGCGTTCCTTTCTGCGGAAAGAAACGCCCGGACCCTGGTGGAAACGGACAGAAACCTTCCGGAATCCAGACTTTTTCTGGAATTTGCTGAAAAACTGAAAAAAGGCGTTCCGCTTTATCCTGCCAGTCCTTTAAGCGAGGAGGAAATGGAACTGTTTATGCAGGGAAAGCCCCTGAAAAGTCTTTCCGGCAATACCGGAAAAGAAGCCGGGGGACCTGCGGAAGTTCAGCGGTCTGAAGACGGTTCCGTTACCGGAAAAAGAAGACAAGCCGGTTCCGGTACAGCTGAACCTTACCGCATTCCGCAGAAACGGGCGCTATCCGACCCCTTCAGCAGAGTACCGCTTTTCGGCTGCGCTTTCAGAGGCGCGGTTGACCTGGCGGTTCATCTCAAGGATGCGGCTGTGCTGGCGCATGCGCCGAAGAGCTGCACCTGGTATGCCGTAAACGGATTGAGCTCCTACGGCAGGAGAGGACTTTTCGACAGAGGCATCCTGTATCCGGCCTTTATTCCCCAGCGGTTTTCCGCTACGGATATCAACATAAAAGATGCGGTTTTCGGCGGTGTGGAACATGCCCGGCAAAAGGCTCTTGAACTGGCAAAGAGCGGTGTAAAGAACATTATCGCCGTAACGGCCTGCATTCCCGGTCTGTCGGGTGACGACCTTCAGCCCGTTAAGGAAGAACTCAGGCAATACGGAACCTGTATGTACATCATTCATACGGACGGCGTCGAAGCCGGAGATTACAACGAAGGCATGGCCCTGTGTTATAAAACGCTGGCAGAAGAGGCGGTGAAGCCTGCCGCGGCCCCGGATCCGGATGCGATAAACATTGTTTATGAACAGACCTTTTCTTCGGAGACGGATGAGAATTTTGCCGCGGTAAAGGAGATTCTTTCCTCTCTTGGAATCCGGGTAAACTGCAGGTTCCTGTGTGCCTCCTCCGTGCGGGAGGTGGAAGGCTTCCTGAATGCGCCTTACAGCATTCTGGCCAGGGAAGACCGCCTCGGCCTGGAACTGAAGAGGCTTTTTGAACAACGTTACGGCTGCCGGTTTGCAAAAGGCGTTTTTCCCGAAGGGTTCAGGCAGACGGCGGATTTCGTACGGCAGCTTGGAAGGCTGTATGACAGAACAGAACCTGCAGAAAAGCTGGTTGAAAACAGCCGGAAGGAGTACGACCGCATACTGACGGAACTGCGCAGCACATTTTCCGGCATGAAAACCATGATTTTCCTCAGCAGAGAATATGCATGGCTGGAAGAACTGGCGGAGGACCTGCAGCTGGACATTGTGTGCGCCAGCATTCCCCGGAATAAAGAGGCGCTGAACGCGGAGTGGAATCATAGATTTTCAAAGCAGTGGGCGCTGGATCGGGATACTTTTGCGCAAAAAGCAGCTGAACTGAAGCCGGCGCTGGTCCTTACCGGGGATCTTTCGGTCATTCCCGATCCTCCGGAGGGCACTGCGGTCATTGCGGTAAAGCGGTCCATAGGCAAGGGCTTTTTCTCTGCGGCAGAGGAATCGCGGAAATGGACGAAGCTGCTCGGAAGGCAGTTAAAAGGAAGATGGAGAAATGACAGATCTGTATTTGAGAAGTACTACACCTGACTATATTACCGGGGCGGTGTATGCCTGTGACGGAGTCCGGGACAGCGTGGTTCTTATAAACGGTCCTTTGGGCTGTAAATTCTTCTATGGCTTTTCTGCCGGAAAATGTACGCCAAGGGCCTCCGATCTGTGGAATATCAGAGGAGAACTGGGCGTGTCGAATTCCCTGTCCGACAGTCTTCTGCGCAGTCAGTATTTTACCGGATCACCGCATATTCCGGCGACAAACCTTCGTTATGAAGATTTCATTTTCGGAACGGCGGAACAGCTGAACCGGGCGCTTCAGGATATCCTTTCGCTGCACAGATGGGCTTTCGTGACTGTCATTCAGGCGCCGGGCACCTCCCTTCTGGGAGAGGCGCTGGAGCCGGAACTGGAAAAGATATCACAGGAAGCAGGTGTGCCCTTTCTCTATATCGAGACGCCGGAACTGTCCGCCAATATGGACATCGGCTATGACAGGACCGTGGTCAGCATCCTGAAAAAACTTCGTGAACAGGAAAACGACAGGTGTTTCGGGAAAGAAAGCGCGGGCAAGTGCAGGAAGGACGCGGGCGGATCGGAAAGAAGACCGTCTGTAAATCTGTTCGGCCTTCACCGGTACAGAAGACACACGGAGGGAGATACGGAAGAGATAAGAAGGCTTCTGGATTTGTGCGGCGTTGATGTGCACTGCGCCGTGTGTACGGACTGCAGCGTGGAGGAACTGCTTCGAATCGAGGAAGCGGATGCGAACATCCTTTTTGAACCGGAATGCTGTGCGGAAACCGCAAAGTATCTGAAAGCCAATTCATCCCTTCCTCTAATCAATGTCGGGTATCTTCCGGTGGGGCCGGATCTGACGGAGCTTTTTGTACGGAAGGTCTGCACGGTGCTGGAAACGGACTGTCAGAAGGCGCTTGCCGATATTGAACAGACCCGGGCAAGGATTTACTATCATCTCGCCAGATGGACAGGCGGCAGAGGGCTTCCGCAGGATGTCTGCTATACGGCGGAAGGGGAAGCTTCCATGCTGTATGCTTTTGCGGATTATCTGACCGGTTATCTGGGCCTGAAACCCGGCGCTTTGCAGGTGAACTACCGGGAATGCCCGGAAAACGGTTTTGAAAAGCTTGCCGGCCTCTTGTCGGTTAACGGTTGTGAGGACGCCCTGCAGAAAGATATTGTGTCGGTCAACAATGCAATCCTTTTCGGCTCGGCCAATACCATTGCCCACGTGATGCTGTGCAATAACAATGTTTTCGGCATTGAGACGATGTGCCCGTCTTCAGGATTCATCGATGTGGTCCCGAAGACGTATCTTGGATGCCGCGGCGCGCTCTTCCTTCTGGAACAGGTGATCAACGGAATCCGACTGCTGAAGGCCTGGGAGGGGTAGGAAAAGCAGAAAAGCCGTAAGCTGGTATTTTAAAGCAGCCGAACAGGGACATAAAGAGGCAAAAGCAAGACTTCTGAAGAATTTCTGAACAGTTTAAAAAAGAATGCCTGACATTGCTGCCAGACATTCTTTTTTATGTCATGAGAAGGCTTTCGTAATCTTTTCCGCCCACTCCTTGCCGTACATGCTGTATTCGTTGAAATGATGTCTTCTGTCGGATTCGGCGGAGGCCATGGTGAATTCCCTCATGTGCGCAAATCCGTCCGGGTCATTTCTGTCCCACATGAACAGAAGCTCGCTGGACGCGAAATGGCCGTATTCCATCGGGATTATCTGGATGTTTTTCGGCGCGTCAAAAATCTTCCCGGTATCGGTATAGTCGTAGATGAAACCGTCCACGGATTCCGCGACGTTGCACATGACCTGCGTGGATTCTGCATAGGCTTTGTTGGGGAACCAGCTTCCGCCAAGCCGCAGCACGCTCTGCAGACGGCAGACGATCATGAAATAATCCATGTGTTCTTCCCACCACTTCTCAATCTCCCGCGGGATGCGCGTTCCGCCTGTCTCCCGGACGACGTCGAACAGGATGCGCTCCTCATATTCCCGCTCGCGGACAGAGCCTGCGGCGATGTGGACGACTAACGGCATCGGGAAGATTTTTTTGAAATCACCCCATTTCTCCCAGAATTCATTGGCGGAATCCGTCATCATCAGGGCCAGCGGCAGGTAGAAGTATTTCTGCACGGTGGCGCCCACTTCATTTTCACCCAGAGCCAGTATGGCATCGCAGACATCCTGCATGCTTGTGTAATTAAATACATATACCCGGCTTAAGCCGCCGTCCATGAACATCTTATGATGCGGGCTGACGCCTTCCTTACGGATTTCCGCGGGGCCTTTGCACACATCAAGGGCAATGGCGCACTTCGTGACGATGCCGATCCTTCCCGCGTTGCCGCTGTATCCTTTGACCACGCCGCGAAGGCTCGGGCCGGGGCTTTCCGGGCAGAACCAGCCTTCATCCGCCTGCAGGGAACCGGTCCTTAGGATTTCCCCGTCGGGGGTGACAAGCTCCACGCCCAGAAGGTAGCGGGTCGGACGGGAGGTGCCGTACTGCACGTGGTTGTCTCCGCCAGTGCAGGTGTAGCTGACCATCGGTGAGCCGCCGGGACCTACCGCGGGCGGCGCGTAGCTTAACCCCCGTTTCCTTACCTCGGGGTAGAGCTGTACATGCCGCACACCCGGTTCCACCAGGGCGTAGCGGTCTTCTTCATTAATCTCCAGGATACGGTTCATCCGTTTGAGATGGATAAGGATGGTGTCCTCTTTGGAGGCATAGGCGGTGGGAAGGCACGCGGTCACGTACGCCACGTAATTCAGTTCCCAGCGTTTGCAGATGCGCATGATTTCCGCGACTTCCTCCGTGCTTCCGGGCAGTACGATGGCTTCCGCGCTTTTGTGGGCAAAGGGGATTTCCGGTGTTTTGGCGCGGTTGCCGGCCAGGATATACTCGTCGCGGCTGATGTTGCGCCTGCCGACTACGGCTTCCAGTTCGCGGTATGTCTGTTCGGTAAAGCTCATGATTCCACCTCCTCTGCCAGTCTGTCTGCAATCAGCTCCGTCAAATCCAGATACTGCAATTTGTATTCGTCCTGCGCGTCCAGCGCCTCACGGCAGAAGGGGCAGCAGGAGACGATGGTATCCGCACCGGAAGCAGATGCTTCACGGCGTCGTTCTTCTGCGGTGTGCTTCGCAAAGTCCGGATCCATATCCGAGGCGTTCTGCCCGCAGCATAAGCTTTCCTCCCGGCTGCGCGGCATTTCCACAAGCTTCAGGCCGGGGATGGCGTTCAGCAGTTCCCTGGGCGGTTCGTATACGCCGTGTTCGCCCCTGCGCCACTGCTTTTCAGGAACATGCAGCCCGTAGGATTTGATTTCACCTTCCCAGGGTATATAGGTTTCGGACAGCCTTCCGAGCATGCATGGGTCGTGATAGCATGCGGTTACGGGCAGCTCGTCTTTGGAAAGTTTAAGCTTACCGTCACGAAGAAGCTCAAGCGCCACCTGGGAAATGTGCTTTGTTTCAAATGCCGTTTCGACAAATCTGGGATATCCGGACCGGAACGAGCCGAAGCATTCCGCGCAGGCGGTAATCACAGTGCGTATGCCCATTTCCCTGAACATTTCCGTGTTGCGGACAATAAGTTCTTTCGCGTCCTCCCAGTCGCCCATGCGCCAAAGGGAGGCGCCGCAGCACCATTCATCCTCTTTCAGCACGCGGAATTTCACGCCGCCCGCCCGCAGGATCTTAACGGCGGCAAGGAAGGTTTCCGGGTGTTTATAAACGCTGCAGCCCGCGAAAAGGACGGTGTCCGCCTCCGGATCGTCTTTAAAATCCTCCGGCAGGAAGGAAAAGCGCTGTTCGTGGGGAAGACCGTAGATATTATGATTCTTTACGACGTTTTCAGCCGTCTTCTTACGGCTTTCCGGCAGGAAACCCGCTTCCGCGCAGTCCTTCCTCAGTTCGTAAATCGTATCCAGCACTTCCATATCACGGACGTTTTTGCAGTTGACGTCACAGGCGCCGCAGGCCGTACAGGTGTGCAGCATCTCCGCCAGCTTTTCGCCGTGGGGAAGCGTGCCGTTCATGATTTCCCCTGCGAGATTGAGCATGCCCTGTCCGGAGTACGCGTCAAAATTGTAATAATCGTGAATCGGGCAGACAGAGGCGAAATCCCAGCCGTACATCCTGCCTGGAAGGAGCCATTTGCACTGTCCGCAGTGGTTGCATGATTCGATGGTATAGCGGAATTTGTTTAAATCAGCCATGTCTTTTTCTCCTTAAAAGCAGAGCTTGCCCGGGTTAAGGATGCCGTCCGGGTCGAAAATCTTCTTTAAACGGCGCATGGCATCCACGGAGAGGGGCTCATTGTATACAAGTTCGGTCAGACGTCCGTAAGGCCGGTCAAAATACGCGCCGGCATCAGCCAGACGTTTCGCCAGTTCAAACAGTTCGTTTTCCCGCTTTTCAGATTCGCCGGGCAGGTCTTCAAACCAGACATTGCACTCAATCCGGAAC
>CADBNF010000090.1 GCA_902796005.1 uncultured Lachnospiraceae bacterium
CGTGGGACATTTTGTCCTGGTGGATCCGGATACCATGGAATACCATAACATCTGCCGGCACCAGTGCGGCATCGAGGACGTGGGTGACCTGAAGGTCAATGCCCTTACAAGGAAGCTGAAAAACATCAATCCCTCGGTGGATATCCATACCTTCGGCGGGGAGATCCAGAACATCAACAAGGCTATCCTGGACGAGGTCTGCGTGCCGGGCGAAACCGTTTTCGTGGGCTGCGCGGACAACCGTACGGCGGACGTGTACGCCAACCGTATCGCCATTTACTACGGTGCGGCCTTCCTCTCCATCGGCTTCTGGGAGAGAGCCTTTGCCGGGGAGATTTTCTACCACATTCCCGGGGAGAACATGCCCTGCTATGAATGTGCCTTAGGCAACGGCAGCAACCTTTCCGCCAGGGCCGAGGCGAACCACCACATTTATTCCAACCAGGAGAGTACCGAGGGCATGAAATTCGAGCCCGGTATTTCCGTGGACATCAATTTCATCACCACCATCGGCATCAAGCTGATTATAGACATCCTGAACCGGAACAATCCGGATTTCAAACCAAGGCTTCTCGGAAAGCTCGAGCAGTATACCCTGGTCTGCAATACCTCTGATCCGGAGATTGCCGGGGAAATGGTGGAAATCTTCAGCTATCCCCTGCAGGTAACCACCTCCCTTAAGGTCGGCTTCGGTTCTTCCTGCCAGGGTAAATGCAAGTATGAGGTGCTGGAGGAGAAAGGATAAAGACATGGATGCAATGACGCAGGTAGAGGTTTTCGTCCTGATAAGTGAGCTGAATGCGTTTGCCGACCGTTCGGAGGCTGCCATCAACCGCTGCAGGAACGCCTACGAGCAGAATAAACAGGCCATCAATGCCCGGGCGAACCAGACCCTTTCCCAGCTGGAGGCCAGCTACAAGAGCAACTGTGACGCCATCAACGGGAAATCAAAGCAGACCCTCGGGGAAGCCAGGAAAATCCTTGCGGAGGTGGAAAACCTGGATGCCCGGCTGGTGCGCGCGGATAAATATTACCTGAAGACAAAAGACAAGAAGGAGATGGAGCTTGCGGGCACCACCTCCAACCAGTACGACGAAGCCACGGATTATTTCACCATCCTGGAAAACATCCGTTCCCAGTACCTGGTGATTTCCCAGAAGTATTCCCGGGATATCCTGCCCAAGCTGGTCAACGGCATCAATTACCTCTTCTCCAGCAAGAGAAAGCAGGACTACGAGGACCTGATTATCCTGCTGAACACCATCCGGTCCTACGTGGCGGAGATAGAGGAGGAGCTGCCGCCCCTTATCAGCGACAGCCTGGCGGAGCAGAAGGAAGTCTATTTCGCCAAAAGGAAGGACATTATTGCCGGAACCCAGCGGAATCTGGGTGCCCTTGAGCAGAATTACCAGGCAGCCCTGGACGATGTGGCGGGACAGATCTGCGAGGATCTGGACCAGGTGCTTCCCGATGAGCGGGTTACGGAGCTTGCCGGACAGATTGCCCTGTATGAGAGCAACAGGAACCGGGTAAATGCGGGTTCCGGCCTTCGGGGAAATCTTCTCTACATGTGCTTCGTGGACTATCCGGTGGACTACTTTGTCCAGTCCCCGGTGGTTTCCGCATTAATCAAAGACAAATGCCAGCCCCTGCTTGCAGGAGAGTCGGTACGCTTCCCCATCGCCTTTACGGGGACCGACGCGCCGCCCTGGATGGTCACGGCGGACGTTTCCCAGGCTGCAAATGTAAAGGCTTTTTCCCATGCCCTGCTGTACGGCTTCCTGGCCTCCTGCCCGGTGGCGAAGCTGACCTGCTCCGTATTTGACCCGGAAAACCGCGGCACCAGCATTTCTCCCTTCTTCGAGGCGAAGAAGAAGCTGCCGGACCTTTTCGGAGAGAAAACCTATATTTCAAGGGAAGAGGTGGCGGAACGCATTCAGGAGGTCAATCTCCTGGTAGAGGACGTGCTGCAGAACCGCCTGGGCACTGAATTCGATACGGTTTACGATTATGCCGAGGCCAATCCGGACTATTCGGTCAATCCCCAGCTGCTGCTGGTGTACGATTTTCCCAGAGGTTTTGACGAGCAGAGCCTGACCGGTTTCCGCAATATCCTGCGCTACGGCAGCCGCTGCGGTATTTATACCCTGATTCTCACCTCGCCGGACAATGAACTGAACGGCAGGCCCGATGATTATGCAAGAGGCCTGAAGGCCATCGACGGACTGACCTCCCTTATCCGTTACGATCAGGGAGCCTTTGCCATGCGCGGCATGCCCCTGCAGTACCATCCCATGCCGGAGCGGGGAGAATTCAACAAATTCTTCGGAAAATACATGCTGCTGTACGAAGGCATCAAGAACAGGGGCATCGCCTTCTCACCGCTGATTAAGAAGCTGGTGGACACGAAGGACAGTGTGCAGCTGGAGGACCATATTGCCTTTATCCGGCAGATGATGGGAGAGTACGAGCAGAAATACTTTACCATTCCCTCCACCGATGCCGGCTTCCCGGACAACATCACCCTGGGAACCGTGCTTTATCCTGCCGAGGTCTTCAGCGACAGCCCGAATTTCGACAAGATCCGCAAAGCCTTTTCGGAGGACGAGGGCATCACGCTGCTGAACCAGCTGAAGCTCCCCCTGAACCTGGACCTGAACAATGCCTTCAACGTCCTTCTGGACAGTCCCGAGCAGAGTGCGGAGGAAATCCGTACCTTTACCCACCACATCATGTGGAGCCTGCTGTCCTTCCTGCCTGTCACCAAGGTGAACTTCAAGGTGGTGGACGTGGAGAACCGCAACAGTACAAGGCCCTTCTCCGACCTCAGAAAGGCCCTGCCGGAGATGTTTACCCTTGTGACCAGCCAGGACAAGGTCTATGAGCTTCTGCAGGAAATCAACCGCCAGATCGACGATTTCACCCAGAACAAGCTGGGTTCCCGTTATGAAAACCTGCTGGAATACAACCGCAATACCCCCAAACGGGCGGAAGCGGTGACGGTTCTGCTGCTGTATGATTTCCCCCGGGGACTCGACGCAAGAAGCGTGGACCTGCTTATCAGTATTTTAAGAAACGGCGGCAGATGCGGCATCTATACAATTATCTGCCATGATCCGGCCATCCAGCTTTCCCGGTACGAAAGCCTGGACGAGCGGCTGGAACAGATGCAGAAATACAGTATTTCCGCGGAATACCGGGACGGTACCTATTACCTGCTTCCCTTCGGCCTTCCGGTCAGCATCATGCCCGCCAAAGATATGACGGAAATCAGCAGATTTACCGCGGAGTACGCCGAAGCGGCCAATGTCATCAAACACAAGGCCATTGCCTTCGAGGACATTCTGCCTGAGGACCTGTATGAGGGCAAAGCCTCCCGTATCCTGGATATTCCCATCGGTATCGGGGATGAGGATGCGGTGGTCAGCCTGGTCTTCGGCGAAGGCACCTCTCACCACTGCCTGATAGGCGGCGGTACCGGCGGCGGCAAATCCACCCTTCTGCATACCATCATCATGAGCGGCATGATGAAGTATTCACCGGATGAGCTGCAGCTGTATATGATGGATTTCAAGGGCGGTACGGAATTCAAGGTTTACGAATCCGAACGCCTGCCCCACATCCGCCTGCTGGCTCTGGATGCCATGCAGGAATTCGGGGAGAGCATCCTGGAAAACCTGGTGCAGGAGATGGAGAAACGCCAGGCAGTCTTCAAGGAAGCCGGCGGCTACACCAAGCTGCAGGATTACGTCAGCGGTACCGGTAAGCCCATGCCCAGGATCCTCATCATCATGGATGAGTTCCAGATCCTCTTCAATGATTCCACCAACCGCAAAGTGGCGGTGAACTGCGCAAACCTGGCCAAGAGAATCGTTACCGAGGGCCGGGCCTACGGTCTCCATCTGGTAATGGCCACCCAGTCCACCAACATCATCAGCAGCCTGACATTGGACCGCGGCACCATCGAGCAGATGCGTATCCGTATGGGCCTGAAATGCGGCGACGCGGACACCCGTTACCTGTTCTCCGATCTGTACAGTACGGATGCGAAGACGAAGATGATGGGCCCGAAGGGTACCGCGGTATTGAACGAAGACTACACCGAGTCTCCGGAGAACAATGACACCAGCCTCCAGCTGGGCAATATTGCCTTAAGGGTTGCCTTCTGCGACGATGCATCCAAGGAGAGATATCTGAGGGAAATCAGCCGGCAGTTCCGGGAATACCCCTGCGATACCCAGATTTTCGAAGGAAGCAGGACGGAAAAACTGCTGGATTATCTGGACAAAAACGATATGGGTTATACCGACGAAGTTCCCGTGGCGGTGGATATGGGCGCGAAGATCAAGGTTGCCCCGCCCTTTAAGCTGATGCTTGACAGGCGCAGGAAGCATAACCTGGTTATCTGCGGTTCCTCCATTCCCATGATGGACAATCTGGTGGGCGATTACCTGGTTTCAGCTGCGCTTAATCAAAACACCAGCCTGTACGTCATCGACGGGGAAACCATGATCGGGGAAGGTACCTGTGACGACCTGTATGAAGCCCTTGCGAAGAATACGGGAAGGCTTTCCTATGCATCCTCCCGGGCGGATATCGTGCGGTTTATTCACGATATCTATGAGGAATATACCCTTCGTAAGAAACACGGCAGCAAGAACATTATCTGCACCGTCATCAAGAACCTCCAGTACCTGGACCTGGTAAAAGCCATGTTCAGGGGAGAGCGGATTGAAGAAAGCGAATACCTGGATACGGAAGAAGAGCCGGCAGTACAGGAAGCCGTTCCCGAACCGGCACCGGAACCCGAACCGGATCCGAATGATATCTTTGCGGCCTTCAATGCGGTGGTAGCGGCCAGATCCGCCAGAAGAGCATCAGCTTCTTCGCCTGCTCCGGCAGCTTCCTCCTCGCGGAAAGCGGAAGGATATACCAATGAAAAGCTGCTGAAGCTTATCGACGACGGTTCGGCCTTCGGTATTCATTTCGTGGTTGCATCCACCGATTACAATACCGTGAAGGAAACCATGCGGTTCGGAGAGAATATTCTTTCCCGCTTCCCGGAACGTATCGTATTCTCCTTAAGCGACAACGATGCGGTGAATCTGGTGGAAGGGGTATCCGTATCCGGCCTGGCCTCCAACCTGGTCTACTATACCGACGGTATCCGGGACACCTTCCAGCTGAAGCCCTACATCGCGCCGAAGGCGGAGGAACTGAAGGAGTTTTGGAAGGAGATAAAGTAAATGAGCAAAAACTGTGCGGATGCAGATGCACTTGCCCGTTACAGAAAGGTGCTTTAAACGGCAGGGAAATGAACGTATACGATGACCCGGTCGGTACGTACAGACAGCTGATTGAATGGCAGGGCTATTCCGCCGGAAGAAGCAGCTATCAGATGGACGGTACCTGCGGCCTGTGCCAGAGTGCAAACCTCCTGACCATGGCCGGATAGAGGGATTGCGTGGCAATCTCTCTTTTTTTTGACAAAATTTACTTCTTACTGTAGAATAGTAAAGCTAAATCAAAATCGGAGAAGTATACACTTTTATGGATATTCGGGATGTCGCGGAAGCGGCGGACAAAAGAGAAAAAGAGCGAAACCAGCAGCTCATCTACATCGATAAGTGCCGGGAAATCGTTAAGAATAAAGAGCAGGAAAAGGGCAGGAAGCTGACCAGCCATGTGGAAACCTTCGGCTGCCAGATGAATGCCAGAGATTCGGAAAAGCTCCGGGGCATACTTGAGGAAATCGGTTACGAAAACACCGAATCCGAAGACGCCGACCTGGTGCTTTACAATACCTGCACCGTCCGGGAAAACGCAAACCTCAAGGTCTACGGCCGTCTGGGGAAGCTTTCCCACTACAAAAAGAAAAATCCCGATATGGTCATCGGTTTATGCGGCTGCATGATGCAGGAGCCCCAGGTGGTGGAGAAGCTGCAGAAAAGCTATCGTTATGTAAACCTTATCTTCGGCACCCACAATATTTTCAAGCTGGCCGAGCTCCTGTACCAGGTGCTCACCCAGAACCGGATGATAGTGGACATCTGGAATGCGGCGGACATCACCGTGGAGGAGCTGCCGGTGGATCGGACCTATGCCTTCAAATCCGGCGTGAATATCATGTACGGCTGCGATAATTTCTGCACCTACTGCATCGTTCCCTATGTAAGAGGCAGGGAGCGAAGCAGAGAGCCGGCGGATATCCTGGAGGAAATCCGCCATCTGGCCGCCGACGGGGTAAAGGAAGTCATGCTCCTGGGCCAGAACGTGAATTCCTACGGAAAAGGCCTGGAAACCAGGGTCAGCTTTGCAAAGCTTCTGTCTGAGGTCTGCCGTATAGACGGTATCGAACGGGTGCGGTTCATGACCTCCCATCCGAAGGATCTGTCCGATGAGCTGATTGAAGTGATGGCTGCGGAACCGAAGGTCTGTCCCCATCTGCACCTGCCCCTCCAGTCCGGAAGCAGCAGGCTTTTAAAGCGGATGAACCGCAGATATACGAAGGAAGATTACCTTCTTCTGGTGGAAAAGATCCGCAAAGCCATGCCGGATATTTCCCTCACCACGGATATCATTGTGGGCTTTCCGGGGGAAACGGAAGAGGATTTTGCTGAAACCCTGGACGTGGTGGAAAAGGTGGGCTTTGATTCCGCCTTCACCTTCCTGTATTCGAAGCGCACGGGAACGCCTGCGGCAGCCTACGAGGATCAGGTAGACGATGCCACTGCAAAGGAACGCTTTGACCGGCTGCTGAAGCTGGTCCAGGACAAGGCGAAAACCGCATGCGCCAGATTTGAAGGGCAGACCCTGCCTGTACTGGCGGAACAGATCAATACCCAGGATTCTTCCCTGCTGACGGGAAGGCTGGCGAACAACATAACCGTGCATTTTCCGGGGGATGCCTCCCTTATCGGGGAAATCGTCAACGTACACCTGGATACCTGTCACGGATTCTATTATCTGGGAACCGCCGTAGAATAAACGGCAGTTCCTTCACCATTATTTGAGAGAAAGCTTGAGGTTAAGTCCATGGGTTTATCACCTATGATGCAGCATTATATGCAGATGAAAGAGCAGTATCCCGGGACGCTGATGTTTTACCGCCTGGGAGACTTCTATGAGATGTTCTTCGAGGACGCCAAACTGGCCAGCAGGGAGCTGGAGCTTACCCTGACGGGCAGGGACTGCGGCCTTCCCGAGCGCGCGCCTATGTGCGGTGTGCCCTACCATGCGGCGGACACCTACATCAAAAGGCTTGTGGACAAGGGCTACAGGGTGGCCATCTGCGAGCAGGTGGAGGACCCGAAGCTGGCCAAGGGCATGGTAAAACGGGAGGTTATCCGTGTGGTGACCCCGGGAACCATTACCGATCAGGCCAGTATAGAAGAGGGCCGGAACAACTATCTCTGCTGCATTGCCAGGATTGGAGATACCTACGGTCTTTCCTTTGCGGATATTTCCACCGGACGGTGCATGGTGACGGAAATTACCACGACCGGCCGGTTAAAGGATGAAGTATATAAATTTGCGCCGGCGGAAATCCTCTGCAATTCCCCGGTGCTTATGGGTGTATTTGACGAAAATGAACTGCAGATGCGCCTGCACCTGTCCCTGACGGATCTGACGGACCGGTATTTTGATCAGGAGGCCTGCGAGAAAGCCCTGAAGGAACAGTTCGGCTGCATGGATTTGGCAAGCCTGGGCCTTGTGGATTTCCCTGCCGGGACCATCAGCGCCGGCGCGCTTTTTACCTATCTGTATGAAACCCAGAAGGCGCACCTGTCCCAGATGACCTCCATCACGCCCTATGTGGCGGATAAATACATGCTCATCGACTCCGCAACCCGGAGAAACCTGGAGCTGACGGAAACCTTAAGGGAAAAGCAGAAGCGCGGTTCCCTGCTCTGGGTGCTGGACAGGACGAAGACCGCCATGGGCGCCCGCCTGCTGCGCAGCTGGATAGAAGAACCCCTGATTGACATGAAGGAAATCGAGGACAGGCTGGATGCCGTGGAAGCCCTGGCATCCGCACCCCTTGACCGGGAGGAGATGCGGGAGTACCTTTCCAGCGTATATGATCTGGAGCGCCTGCTTTCCCGGATTGCCCAGGGAAGCGCAAATCCCAGGGATATGCTGGCTTTTGCCGGCTCCCTTTCCGTGCTGCCCGCGGTTAAGCAGATCCTGGCGAATTTCCCGAAGACCTCCTGTCAGGAAATCTATGAAGAGCTGGACCCCTGCGAGGACCTCTGCGCCCTGCTGGAAGCGGCTCTTTCTCCCGACGCACCGGTTACGGTCAAGGAAGGGGAAATCATTAAGGACGGCTATTCCGAGGATGTGGACCGGCTTCGTGAGGCCAAGGCCAACGGCCGGCAGTGGCTGCTGGACATGGAGGAAGAGGAGAAGAACCGTACGGGCATCAAGAACCTCCGAATTCGTTACAACCGGGTCTTCGGCTACTACCTGGAGGTGACCAATTCCTTCAAGAACCTGGTGCCGGAGGAATACATCCGCAAGCAGACCTTAAGCAATGCGGAGCGCTACACCACGGAGAAGCTGCAGCAGCTGGAGGAGACCATCCTCGGGGCTGACGAGAAGCTGAACGCCCTGGAATACGAGCTCTTCAACGGCCTGAAGGAAAAGGTGGCGGAACGCATCGCCGTTATACAGAAAACCGCTGCCGCTGTGGCAAAGCTGGATGCCTTTGCCTCCCTGGCCTATGTGGCGGAGCGCAACCGTTTCGTGCGGCCGCAGCTGAACGATAAGGGCATTATCAGTATTTCCGAAGGCAGGCATCCGGTGGTGGAGCGGGTCACGGAAAATGACCTGTTCATCCCCAACGATACCTACCTGGACAACGGTTCCCAGCAGATTGCGGTTATTACCGGCCCGAATATGGCCGGCAAATCCACCTATATGCGTCAGACCGCATTGATTGTGCTAATGGCCCAGATGGGTTCCTTTGTTCCCGCAGCCTCTGCCGATATCGGGATTGTCGACCGGATTTTTACCCGGGTAGGCGCCTCCGACGACCTGGCCAGCGGACAGAGTACCTTCATGGTGGAAATGACGGAGGTCGCCAATATCCTCAGGAATGCCACGCCGGCGAGCCTGCTGATCCTGGATGAGATCGGCCGGGGAACCAGTACCTTTGACGGCCTGTCCATCGCCTGGGCGGTGATTGAATATATCGCGGACAGAATCCGGGCGAAAACCCTCTTTGCCACCCATTACCACGAACTCACGGAGCTGGAGGGAAAGCTCCCCGGCATCCGCAATTTCTGCATCGCGGTCAAGGAGAAGGGCGACGATATCGTTTTCTTAAGAAAAATCATCCGGGGCGGTGCGGACAAGAGCTACGGTATCCAGGTGGCCCGCCTGGCCGGCGTGCCGGATGCGGTGATTTCCCGGGCAAAGGAACTGGTGGAGCAGCTGGCGGACAGCGATATCACCTCTACCATCAAGGACATTACGGAAAAGGCGGAAAAACAGCCCAAGCCCCAGCAGTACAGGCAGCTGTCCTTTTTCGATATAGGACCGGAGGCCGCCGTCTGCGACCGTATCCGTGCCCTGGATTTGAGCACCATGACCCCCATAGAGGCCCTGAATGCCCTCTATGATATCCAGAAGGAGCTGAAGGAATAAATGCCCCAGATTGAACTGTTAGATCAGACAACCATAGATAAAATCGCTGCCGGCGAGGTGGTGGAAAGCCCCGCGAACGTGGCGAAGGAGCTGGTGGAAAACGCCATTGACTCCGGCGCGACGGCCGTTACCGTGGAAATCCGGGAGGGCGGCATCGGCTTTATCCGGGTGACGGACAACGGCTGCGGAATCCCTGCAGAGGAAATCCGCAAGGCCTTTCTTCGTCATGCCACCAGCAAGCTGCGGACCATCGCCGACCTCTATTCGATCCATTCCCTGGGCTTCCGCGGTGAAGCGCTTTCCAGTATTGCCGCGGTTTCCAGGGTGGAAATGATTACCCGGACCAGGGATGCGGTGACCGGCGTCCGGTACGAGATTGAAGGCGCGAAGGAGAAAACCCTGGAGGAAATCGGCGCGCCCTACGGCACGACCATCATCATGCGCCAGCTTTTCTTCAATACCCCTGCCCGGGCCAAGTTCCTGAAAAGCGCTTCGGCGGAGAGCAATAAGGTTACGGCATTTGTGGAGCAGCTGGCCCTTTCCCGGCCGGATATCGCGTTCAAATATATCGTTAACGGTTCGGTAAAGCTGGTGACTACCGGTACCGGCAACATGAAGGAAACGGCTTTCCAGATCTACGGAAAGGAAATTATCCGCAGCATGATCCCCGTGGACAGCCGGAAGGAATTCACCCACATCACCGGCTTCATCGGTACGCCGGAAATTGCCCGGGGCAATAAGGGCTTTGAAAACTACTTCGTTAACGGCAGGTATGTGAAAAGCAAGCTGATTTCCTCTGCCATTGAGGATGGGTATGCTGGAAACCTCATGCAGCACCGGTTCCCCTTTGTCATCCTTTTCCTGGAAATCGACCGGGAGAAGGTGGACGTCAATGTGCACCCCGCAAAGCTGGAGCTTCGGTTCTCCCGTCAGGAGGAGATTTACGAGGAAATCCGCAGGACGGTAAATGAGACCATCGAAAGCCGCAGGGTGATGCCGGAGCTTACCCTGGATAAGGAGAAAAAGCCGGCACCGGCCTACACACCGGTAACAGAGACCCCCAAAATGGCGGAATCAGCGCCTGTCTACGGCAAGCCTGCGGAAGAAAAGCACGAAAATACAGAAAAAGAAGAGAAGCAGAAGGCGCCGGAGCCCTTTGAGGAGCAGCGTCGGGCCAGGCAGAAGGAAGCTTCGAATATTTCCGCGGAAAACTACCGCCGTCCGGTTCCCGAGCTCGTGGCGGAACGGCAGCTTTCCCTTTTTGACGAGGAAGAGGTCAAAAAGCAGCAGAAGAAAAATTACCGGATCATCGGCCAGCTCTTTGAGACCTACATCCTGGTGGAAATGGAGGATAACCTCTATATCATCGACCAGCATGCGGCCCACGAAAAGGTGATGTACGAGCAGTTCATGAAGGATCTGGCCGGCAGGAAAATCCATACCCAGCAGCTGCTGCCCGCGGTGGCGCTGCAGCTTTCCTTAAAGGAAGCGGAGCTGCTGGCGGAAAACCTGGACAGCTTTACCGCCCTGGGCTTTGAACTGGAGCCCTTCGGCGGCAGAAGCTGGCGGATAACCGGTATCCCGGTCAATCTTTTCAAGGTGGACGTGAAGGCCCTCTTTACCGAACTGCTGGACGGGGAGGAATTCAGGAAGAATCCCCAGGTCCTCGCGGAACGGGTGGCCTCAGCATCCTGTAAGGCAGCGGTAAAGGGAAACATGCGTCTGTCAGACCTGGAAATAAAAGCCCTGATGGAGGAGCTTTTCTCCCTGGAGGATCCCTATCATTGTCCACACGGCAGGCCGGTGTATGTCCAGATGGCAAAGACGGAGCTGGACAGGAAGATCGGAAGAATCGTATGAGCACAGAGAAAAAGCCGCTGGTTATCCTGACCGGGCCCACCGCATCGGGGAAAACCGCTCTGTCCCTGTGCCTGGCGAAACGTATCGGCGGGGAGATTATTTCCGCGGACTCCATGCAGGTCTACCGCAGGATGGACATCGGTACAGCCAAGATAACAAAAGATGAGATGGGCGATATCCCCCATCACCTGATAGACGTGCTGGAACCTTTTGAGGAATTCAACGTCTTCCTGTTCCGGCAGATGGCCATGGAAGCCATCGAAGGGATTTACGAAAGGGGAAAAATCCCCATTCTGGCCGGCGGAACCGGCTTTTACCTGCAGGCGGTTATCCGGGACGTGGATTTTTCCGAAACCGGCGAAAGGCCGGATCTGCGGGAATATTACAGCGGGATTGCCGAAAAAGAAGGGACGGAAGCCCTGCACCGGCTGCTTGCGGACGTGGATCCGGAAGCCGCAGAGCAGATTCACCCCAACAATGTGAAACGGGTGATCCGGGCCCTGGAATACTTTGCGGAGACCGGTGGGAAGATTTCCGGCCACAACGAAGTGCAGAGGCAGAAGGAATCACCCTTTGACTACCGGTATTTTGTCCTGACCGACAAACGGCAGACCCTCTATGAACGGATTAACCTCCGGGTGGACCAGATGATGGAAGCCGGCCTGGAGGAAGAGGTGCGCAGCCTGGCTGCCGAAGGCCTTACGGCAGAGAACATTTCCATGAAGGGTATCGGCTACAGGGAATTCTTTCCTTATTTTGCAGGGGAATGCACCCTGGAGGAGACGGTGGAGAAGATCCGGCAGGATACACGGCATTTTGCCAAACGGCAGCTTACCTGGTTCAGGCGGGAAAAGGACGTAATCTGGCTGGACCGGGAAAAGCATACGGAAGAGGAGCTGCTGGAGATGATGCTGGAAGCATGTGCATCCCTTCCCGGCATTTCGATTCCTCCTGATAAATAAAACAAGACCGGAAAACCGGTCGGAAAACGGATGAAGAAAATATTATGCAGAATATGTACAGCAGTATAGGCGTTTCGGAAAAGGTATGGCAGTTCGGAGAGAAGATTATCGCAGAGCTTGCCCCGCGGTTTGCGATGATTGATGAAAATGCGGAATACAACCAGCTTAAGGTTATCGCTGCCATGCAGAAAAACCGGGTGAGTGCAGCCTGTTTCAATTCCTCTTCGGGATACGGTTACGACGATCTGGGAAGAGATACCCTGGAGAGGGTTTATGCGGATACCTTCCGGACAGAAGACGCTCTGGTGCGCCAGCAGATCACCTGCGGCACTCATGCCCTGGCAGTGGCCCTGGCGGGCAACCTGCGTCCCGGCGACGAGCTGCTTTCCCCTGTGGGAAGGCCCTACGATACCCTGGAGGAAATCATCGGTATCCGTCCGTCACCCGGCTCCCTTGCGGAATACGGCGTAACCTACCGGCAGGTGGATCTTCTGCCCGACGGCAGCTTTGACTATGAAAATATTAAAAAAGCCATCAATGAGAAAACCCGCCTGGTGACCATTCAGCGGTCCAAGGGGTATCAGTCCCGGCCCTCCTTTTCCGTAAAGCTTATCGGGGAGCTGATTGCCTTTATCCGGAGCATTAAGCCGGAGGTGGTGATCATGGTGGACAACTGCTACGGGGAATTCACCGAACGGATCGAACCCTCCGAGGTGGGGGCGGACATGATTGTAGGCTCCCTCATCAAGAATCCCGGCGGCGGCCTGGCCCCGACGGGCGGCTATATTGCCGGTACGAAGGAATGCGTGGAAAGGGCGGCTTACCGCCTGACCTCCCCCGGACTCGGCAGGGAGGTAGGCGCGTCCATTGACGTCAACCGCAGCTTCTTCCAGGGCTTTTTCCTTGCCCCTGTGGTGACGGCGGCAGCCCTCAAAGGCGCAATTCTTGCCGCAAATATCTATGAACGGCTGGGTTATGCCGTCATACCCGACGGCCGGGAATCCCGCCATGACATTATCCAGGCTGTTACCTTAAATACCCCGGAGGCCCTGATTGCCTTCTGTAAGGGCATTCAGGCCGGCGCACCGGTGGACAGCTACGTGGATCCGGAACCCGGCGACATGCCCGGCTACGACAGCCAGGTGATAATGGCTGCCGGCGCCTTTGTCCAGGGCTCCTCCATCGAGCTCTCCGCTGACGGGCCTCTGCGTCCGCCCTACAATGTCTATTTCCAGGGCGGCCTGACCTGGCCCTCCGCCAAGCTGGGCATCCTCATGAGCCTGCAGAAGATGGTGGAGGCCGGCATCGTTTCCCCGGACAGACTGACGGCAGACTGAGGACAGAGGGATTTAAAAAGGAGACAGTAATGAAAAACGTAGTGATTGCCGGCGGCGGAGCATCGGGCTTTGCCGCGGCAGTTTTTCTGGCGCGTAAGGGCCACAGGGTGACCATCCTCGAAAAGAACGAGGTTCCCCTTAAAAAGCTTCTGGTTACCGGAAACGGACGCTGCAACCTGACCAATCTGGAGAACCTGAAGGGAAAGTATGTTTCCTCGGATCCGGAGAAGGTGGAGGCAGTGACCGCCCGCTTCGGCGCAGCGGAAATCATGGACTTTTTTACCGGTCTGGGCCTCGCCCTGAAAAGCCGGGAAAGGTGGATTTATCCCCGGAACGATTCCGCCGCCCTGGTCAGCCGTTTCCTGCAGCTGGAAGCCGCTTCCCTCAAGGTAAAGGTGAAAACCCGGGAACGGGTAACCGGCATAGTCCGGACGGAAGAGGGCTTTACGGTCCATACGGAAACCTGGCAGTATCCGGCGGATATGGTCGTCGTCTCTACCGGCAGCATCGCCTCCGTGGCGGATCCGGAAACGGTTATCAGTAATTCGGTTGCTGAAGGCTTCGGGCTTAAAACCCGGCCCTTCCTACCCGCCCTTACGGGGATGAAGGGAAAAGGGGATGCCTGGCGCAATGCAAAATGGGCCGGCGTGCGGGTAAATGCCCGGTGCAGGCTGGTTATTGACGGTGAAAGGCTGCAGGAGGAAGAGGGAGAAGTACAGCTTACGGAATACGGTATCTCCGGTATTCCGGTCTTTCAGCTTTCCCTTGCCGCGTCAAAACCCCTTTCAGAGGGAAAAAACGTGGAAATACTGCTGGATTTCCTTCCGGAAATGACGGAAGAAGAGGTGGCTTTATTCCTGGAAAAAGCGAGAAATGCGCATAAGGAATATACCCTTTTCAGGGCTGTGACCGGACTGCTTCCGGAAAAGCTGGCAGACAGCCTGTCGGAAGGCATAAAAGAAACGGAAGCAGCCGCGAGGAGAATAAAAAACTATGTTTTTCCGGTGCATTCCCTGTGCGGCCCGGAACGGGCGCAGGTCTGCACAGGCGGCGTGGATCTGACGGAACTGGATGAACATCTGCAGTCGAAGAAGGTTCCCGGACTGTTTTTCATCGGAGAAGCCTGCGATGTGGCCGGCCGCTGCGGCGGCTTCAATCTGACCTGGGCATTTTCCAGTGCAGCCGCCGCTTCTCTACAGATTTCCTGAAAATTATACTTTTGAAAAATCATTCTTATTGCAGCTGAATCAACCGGTTGAACCGGCCGTGTTTCCCTTCGCTGTAAGAAATATATCGAAACTTCAAAGCCCGCTTTCGGGTACC
>CADBNF010000091.1 GCA_902796005.1 uncultured Lachnospiraceae bacterium
CGGGTACCGCTCAAAAGGGGAGAGTTCTCTTGATGACAACTCTCCCCTTTCGCTCGGAAACCTGGCATGGTAAGCGCAGTTTCCGCTCCTCATCGGGCTTCTCACTTTCGATATTTCTTATCAGCTTGCTCAAATACGGCCTGGTTCAATCCGTTTGATTCTACGCCGCAAACAGTATGTTTTTGGGGGCCCGGCCCGGGAAGTGGAAAAAACAGACCCGGCAGACAGAACAAGCCGACCTTTGACACGAGCCGTATTGAAAACGCCGCACCCGCAAATCCGGACAGCAGCGCTATACCGCCAAAACTATGTATTTAGATTCATATCTTCGTACAAATCACCATCATAAAACACTTCAGTACAGCTAAAACTATTCTATCTGGATAATATCTTCGTACAAACACGCTGCAGGAGGCCCTGTAGTACAGCTAAAAACCGGTGGTTTGGCATTTATCTTCGTACACTACACCTTCGCAGCACGGTTCAGACTATTTCCACAGCGGCAATTATGAAAAAGATGATAGAAGAACCGTCCCTCTGTCACGGATGACAAAAGAACCGTCCCCCTGTCACCATGCCGGGGCATACTTTACAACCTCCTGACTGTGCAAAATAAATATACAATCCCGGTTGACAAACCGTGAATTATACTGTAATATACGTGCATATTTATGCATAAGCTGTTTTGACAGCGGGAGGATTATTATGAAAATGAAAAAAGTGATTGCGGCAGCTCTGGCTGCGGTTTGTGTATGTTCTCTGGCGGCCTGCGGCGGTTCCGGTTCATCCGACAGCCAGGCATCTTCGGCGGCTTCCTCCGCTGCAAGCGCGGCATCAGCCGATGCAGGCTTCACCACCATTGAAGAAGGCAAGCTGTACATGGGCACCAACGCCCAGTTCCCGCCCTATGAGTATTACGAAGGCGACAAGATTGTCGGTATCGATGCCGAAATCATGGAAGCCATCGCCGGCAAGCTGGGTCTGACCCTGGAAATCGTGGATATGGATTTCTCCGCCATTGTTACCTCTGTACAGACCGGAAAAGTTGACGTCGGCTGCGCAGGCATGACGGTCACCGAAGAACGTCTTGAAAACGTCAACTTCACCGACAGCTACGCCACCGGTATCCAGGTAATTATCGTACCGGAAGATTCCGGCATCGCTTCCAAGGATGACCTGCAGGGCGCTCTCATCGGCTGCCAGGAAGCCACCACCGGCTATTCCTACTGCTGTGACGACTACGGTGAGGACAATGTAATCCCTTACAACAACGGCGCGACCGCCGTGCAGGCCTTAAAGGACGGCAAGATTGACTGCGTGGTCATCGACAAACAGCCGGCCATCGCCTTCGTGGAAGCCAACGAAGGCCTGAAGATCCTTGAAACCGAATACATGGTGGAAAATTACGCCATCGCCGTCAGCAAGGACAATCCCGCGCTTATGGAAGCCATTAATGAAGTCCTCGTGGAAATGATCAACGACGGTACGGTACAGTCCATCCTGGACAAATACATCAAGGCAGAATAAATCTATACAGTCTGAAGCATCCGGGACAGGGAGACAGTTCGTCCTCCTGTCCCGTACTTTAACGGAAAGAGAGACAAAGCTATGTGGGAAGAATTGAAACTGCAATTCTACCAGACCTTTATCCTGGATAACAACTACATGTATTTTGTGCGGGGCATCGGGATTACCCTGCTGGTGACTGCCCTGGCCCTGGTGATGGGCATCGTCATCGGCCTGGTGGTGGCCATCGTCCGCTCCGGCTATGACCTGCAGAACGACGGCAGGAAGAATCCAGTGCTGGGCATCTTCAACATTATCTGCAAGATATACCTGACCGTTATCCGGGGAACGCCCACCATGGTGCAGCTGCTGATCATGTGGTTTGTCATCTGGGCCGGTGCCAGAAGCACCACCGGAAACCTGATCCGCTGCGCGGTTATCACCTTCGGCATCAACTCCGGCGCCTACGTGGCGGAGATTTTCCGTTCCGGCATCATGTCCATCGACAAGGGCCAGATGGAAGCGGGCAGGTCCTTGGGCCTTCCCTATGCCACCAGCCTTTTCTCCATCGTCATTCCCCAGGCTTTCAAGAACGTACTGCCGGCCCTGGGCAATGAGATGATTACCCTTCTGAAGGAAACCTCCATCGTAACGGTTATCGGCCTGAAGGACCTGACCAAGGGCGCGATGATCATCCAGGCGAAAAACTACCAGGCCCTGGTGCCCTTTATCGCCATCGCCCTGATTTACCTGGTGGTGGTCATGGTTATCGTAAAAATACTGTCATTTGTGGAAAAGAGGATGAGAATCAATGAGCGCAGAACATAAGTATACGAACGGAGAAGTGCTTATTGATGTCCGCGGTCTGGTCAAAAGCTTCGGGGGAAATGTGGTCCTGAACGGCATCAATACGCAGATCCGGAAAGGCGAAGTGGTGGTGGTTATCGGCCCCTCCGGTTCCGGCAAATCCACTTTCCTTCGTTCCCTGAACCTTCTGGAAAAGCCCACCGGCGGCTCGATTCTCTTTGAAGGAGAGGATATCACCGCGGACAACGTGGACATCAACGTGCACCGGCAGAAGATGGGCATGGTTTTCCAGCAGTTCAATCTCTTTCCCCATATGACCGTACAGCAGAACATTACCCTGGCGCCGGTAAAGCTGAAAAAGCTGACCCGGCAGGAAGCGGATAAAAAAGCGCTGGCCTTGCTGGAGCGCGTGGGCCTGGCCGACAAGGCGGCAGCCTATCCGGACAGCCTGTCCGGTGGCCAGAAGCAGAGGGTGGCCATCGCCCGGGCCCTGGCCATGGACCCGGACGTGATGCTTTTCGACGAGCCCACCTCCGCCCTGGATCCGGAAATGGTGGGCGAGGTGCTCTCCATCATGAAGGAGCTGGCCAAAAGCGGCATGACCATGGTGGTGGTGACCCACGAGATGGGATTTGCAAAAGAAGTGGGAACAAGGGTGATTTTTATTGACGAAGGGATTATAATGGAGGAAAATGAACCTGCGGCGTTTTTCGCACATCCGAAGAACGCGCGGCTTCAGGACTTCCTGTCGAAGGTTCTGGTTTAACCATTACGAGAAAGGATCCCTTGTATTTATGAAAAAAACACATGTTCTGATGATTATGGACGGCTTCGGCCTGCGGGACAACCCCGCGCACAATGCGGTGGCAGAGGCGCGTACGCCCAATCTGGACGGCCTGATGCAGACCTGTCCCTTTGTCAAGGGCTATGCCTCCGGGCTCGCTGTGGGCCTTCCTGAGGGCCAGATGGGCAATTCCGAGGTCGGCCACATGAATATCGGTGCCGGCAGGGTCGTCTACCAGGACCTGACCCGGATCACGAAACAGATAGAGGAAGGGGCGTTCTTTTCGAACCCCCTTCTTCTTGCGGCTGCAGATAACTGCAAAAGGAAGGATTCGGCCCTGCACCTTTTCGGGCTTCTCTCCGACGGCGGCGTGCACAGCCATAATACCCACCTCTACGCGCTGCTGGAGCTGGCCAAAAGGGCCGGCCTTGCAAAGGTCTACGTACACTGCTTCCTGGACGGCCGGGATACCCCGCCCGCCTCGGGAAAAGAATACGTGGAAGAGCTCTGCGCAAAAATGAAGGAAATCGGCGTCGGCGAAATCGGCACCATAGCCGGCCGGTACTACGCCATGGACCGGGACAACCGCTGGGAACGCGTTAAGAGAGCCTATGACGCCCTGACTGCAGGCATCGGGGAAATGGGCGGAAACGACCCCGCAGAGGCCGTACAGCGCTCCTACGACGCCGGTGTCACCGATGAATTCATGCTGCCTTCGGTCATGGAGAAGGACGGACAGCCGGTGTGCACCGTAAAGAACGGAGATTCCGTTATCTTCTTTAATTTCCGTCCGGACAGGGCCAGGCAGCTGACCCGGGCCTTCTGCGACCCGGATTTTACCGGCTTTGACCGGGAACGCCTTACGGACCTGACCTACGTCTGCTTTACGGACTACGACGAAACCATCCCCAACAAAACCGTGGCCTTCCCCAAGGAGGAGATTACCAATACCTTCGGGCAGTTTCTGGCGGATAAGGGCCTGACCCAGGCCCGGATAGCGGAAACGGAGAAATACGCCCACGTCACCTTTTTCTTCAACGGCGGGGTGGAGGAGCCGAATGCGGGGGAGGACCGTTTCCTGATTCCCTCTCCGAAGGTGGCCACCTATGACCTGCAGCCTGAAATGAGCGCGCCTGCAGTCTGCGACCGGCTGGTAGAGGCCATTGATTCCGGCAGATACGACGTGATTATCATCAATTTTGCCAACCCGGACATGGTGGGCCACACCGGTGTGGAGGAAGCGGCGGTGAAAGCCATCGAAACCGTGGATGCCTGCGTGGGCAGGACGGTGGATGCGGTGAAGCGAAACGGCGGCATCCTCTTCGTTTTTGCGGACCACGGCAATGCGGAGCTGATGGTGGATGAAGAAACGGGA
>CADBNF010000092.1 GCA_902796005.1 uncultured Lachnospiraceae bacterium
CGGAAACAGAGGTTTTACTCCGGGCATAGATGCTTATTAAGAAAGAATGGAGATCCTGATGAAGCAGATCGGGATCTCTGTTTTTCTGTCTGAAAACAGAAGACCGTTTTCATAAATGATCCGTAAAAAGTTCGTCTGAAAAAAGACGGCCTGAATTGGCCGCCTGTCAATGTTGCGGATTTGCTGCAGATGGAAAATACCCCTCTCCTCCCCGCAGATCCTCTTTGAAAGCAATTGCGGCCTGCTAAGCGATGATAGCATAGCAATATGGAAATTCCTGTTCTTTATTCCGGAAACGGCAGAGGATGCAGAGCCGGCATTCCATGATCTCATATCCCGGTTCGCTTATATGAAAAACGATCCCAACTGCAGAACAAGTATTGTAACCAGTGATGAGGATTTTCGATCAAAAAAAGGAACCGCTTTCAGCGATTCCTTATTTTGATCGAAGCGACAGGATTTGAACCTGCGACCTCTGCGTCCCGAACGCAGCGCTCTACCAAACTGAGCCACGCTTCGTCTGCTGTTTCCAGCAAATGATATTATAGAAAAACGATATCGATTTGTCAACAAAAATCGTTCGGTTTCACAGTTTTTCTTTATATCCCGCTGTCCAGACTGAAATTCAGCAGATAGTCGCAGTTTCTCTCCACGATTTCCAGAACAAAAATATCCGGTGCGGCCTCCTCCAGCACTTCCGGGCTGTAGCTTTCACAATGCACAAAGGTTGTTTCCGCAAACTGGGCGCCAAGATATGACTCCATGGCTGTCCCGAAGGAATCCCGGCAGACAAATAGTTTTCTTTCATCAGGCCCATTCGAAAGGAATCGGGTAATCCTGGTTGTTTCATCATATTTGGCGTAGGTAATATTCGCTTCTCCCCATCCGGATACCTTATATTCAGAATCCTCCTTTTTTAAAGCGGGAAGATTCAGAAAATCTGCCAGATCGCCTACCCCTTCCTTCAGCGTATTCTCCCGGGCAATGTCCAGCCGGGACACCTCAGGCATTTCCACGCCCAGTTCCCACAGCAGCAGGGATGCCCCGACATAGCCGCCGATTTCATTCCAGTGAGTATCCGCTTTGTAATACAGATTATCATGCAGCTTTTCTTTCGCCCTCATCAGTACATTTTCAGCATAGGCAACCCGCAGGTCTGTATGTGTACGCAGGTATTCCACCACCTGCCGGACGCCGTATTCCTTTGCCGGAGAACCATAAACTGCAGGCATATTTTCCGCATAAACCCGCTCTTTGTTCGGGGCGATAAACAGGACAAACTCTCTTCCGCGGCTTTCCAGCTGTGCTTTTATCGACATCAGATTATCCGCTATCGCCTTCAGCTGATCCTCAGTATATAAATCCTCCCCGCGATAGCTGGCTATCGGATTGCGGCTTTCCGACGGATTATAAAACAGCCATCCCTCCTCCCCTATAATCACCCGTTCGTCAGAAGATACCCTGAACAGACTGTAATCCAGTTGGGAATTCAGCCGCACAAGCTGATTCCGGAATGGAAGCCTATCATTAAAAAACATTTCAAAGGCACTGCTCCAACCGGTATATCCGGTCTCTGTAACAGAAGGAAATTTCGCCAGCTCACGTTTTTCCAGACTTGTATTATCTGTAAACCTGCCGACTAATCCCCAGACGGGCCACACCAGACAGATAATCAGAATAAGCGCGGCCAGAAGAATGCCCTTTGATACTTTTCTCTTCTTCATATTCTTCCCCCCGGCGTTAAAACTGAAAATAAATAAACGGATTATAGGTATTGCTGGCAACGGAAGCCAGGCACAGCACCAGGACCGCCACCAGGAAAAGGGCTTCGGGCACGGAGCTCTTCCAGGCCTTGCGCAGCTTTGCCGGAACGATTGCCTGGAATATTCCGCAGCCTGCCGCCGCCAGGATAAGCACAACAACGGTTTTGCTGTCGATAAACCGTCCCAGGGGGACAGAATACCCGGTATACATCCAGGGAAGCAGCATCCGCTTGATAAAGATCGCCGATCCCCGCAGCCATTCCATACGGAAAATCACCCAGCCGAAATTGGCCGCCAGGAAGGTGTATATCCAGCCGAAGAGCCGGTGCCTGTCCAGGAATTTCGCAAAGCCCAGCCTCTCGATGATGGACAGGATACCGTGGTACAGTCCCCAGACGATAAAGCTCACATTCGCCCCGTGCCACAGTCCGGTCAGGAAGAAGACAATGAACAGGTTCACATAGGTGCGGACCTTTCCCTTACGGTTGCCGCCCAGGGGGATATACAGGTATTCCCGGAACCAGGAACCCAGGGAAATATGCCATCTTCTCCAGAATTCCTGGATGGACCCGGACATATAGGGATGGTCAAAGTTTTCCAGGATGGTGAACCCGAACATTTTCCCCAGGCCGATGGCCATGTCCGAATAACCGGAAAAGTCGTAATAAATCTGGAAGGTATACAGAAGGGAGGCTATCCAGGCCAGGGAACCGGGTATGCCGGTCACATCCAGGCCGAAGAGCTTGTCCGCGCAGGCCCCCAGGACATTGGCGATGAGCACCTTTTTCCCCAGGCCGTAGATAAACCGCCGGAAACCGATGGCCACCTTGTCGGAGGTAATCTTCCGCTTCGCAATCTGGCGGCTGATGTCCCGGTATTTGACGATGGGTCCGGCAATCAGCTGGGGGAAGAAGGAAATATACAGGGCGGTATTCACCAGCTTCGGACAGGTCTTCTCCTCGCCCCTGTAGACATCAATGACAAAGGAGAGGGCCTGGAAGGTGAAAAAGGAAATTCCGATGGGAAGCGCAATCTGGGGTACCGGAAAAAGCTCCCGTCCCGCTGCCCGGTTCAGGATGGAGACAAGGAAGCCCGCGTATTTGTAATATCCCAGGATGCCCAGGTTCACAACAATGCCGATGATAAGGAACAGCTTTTTCTTTTTCGGGTGCAGGAATATTCCCCTCGCTGCAGCCCAGTTCACCACGATGGAGAGAATCATGACCAGCACAAGCAGCGGCTCTCCCCAGGCATAGAAAAACAGACTGGCCGCAAGAAGGAACAGATTGGAAACTCTGTTATTCAGAAAAAGATTGACAACAAAGACCACCGGCAGGAACAGCCAGAGGAATATTGCAGAGGAAAATACCATATTTTGCCCCCGAATTTCAGTTTTTACAGTCTCCCGGCCCGCAGGCGTGTGATTTTTATTGGACGGCAGGCGTATTCTGTCGTATAATGCATGCAAACACAACAGCTCTGCAGCAAGGAGGATTCTATGAGATTTCGTCCGTGTATCGATATTCACAACGGAAAGGTAAAACAGATTGTGGGCGACAGCCTGCGGGACGAGGAAAACACCGCCACCGAGAATTTTGTGTCCGTCTCCGACGCGGCGCACTATGCGCTGCTGTACGAAACCCTCGGTCTTAAGGGCGGCCATGTCATCATGCTGAACCCCGCTTCCTCCCCCTATTACGCGGATACGAAGGCGCAGGCCCTTTCTGCCCTGAATGCCTGGCCCGGCGGCATGCAGGTGGGCGGCGGCATCAACGATGAAAACGCGGCGGAATTTCTGGACGCCGGCGCTTCCCATGTCATTGTTACCTCCTATGTGTTCCACGACGGTGAGCTTTCCCTGGAAAACCTGAACCGCCTGGTTATGGCAGTGGGCAAGGAACACCTGGTGCTGGACTTAAGCTGCCGCAAAAAGGACGACAAATACTATATCGTCACCGACCGTTGGCAGAAATTCACCAAAATCACCCTGGACATGGAGGTCCTGGAGGTGCTCTCCGCCTTCTGTGATGAATTTCTCATCCACGCTGCGGATATTGAGGGAAAGCAGACCGGCATGGAAACGGAGGTCGTCCGTATTCTCTCCCGGATGGAGGGCTTCCCCATCACCTACGCCGGCGGCATCAACAATTATGATGAGCTGCGCCGGCTGAAAACCATCGGCGAAAACCGGCTTGATGTCACCATCGGAAGCGCCCTGAAGCTCTTCGGCGGTCACATGGAGCTGGATACCATTCTGGATATCTGCGAAAACGAGTGACCGCTTCAGGAGCGGTCCTCCGCGCCGGACCATTTCGCGCCGGTAAAGGGTATCCCGAGCATATTCAGCAGCATTTCTTCCCGGGACTGGCAGGTGAACAGAATCACCTGCTTTTTTTCTTCCGAAAGGAAAAGCAGGGTGTTGGCCAGCCGGACGTCATCGTAGCTGACAAAGGCGTCGTCCAGGATGAGAGGCATTTCCTCCGCAGGGGACAGAGCCTCCCAGGCCGCCATCCGCAATGCAAAATCCATCTGGTTGCGGGTACCGGTACTGCACTGCCAGGCCGGCACGGTCTTCCCGTAGCGGTACAGGGTGAATTCCAGGCTCTCGTCCAGGATCACCGTTGCCTCTGAATCGCCGGAAATCCGGCGGAAGATTTCTCCCGTCCGTTCTTTCAGCATCTCCGCAGCCGCCCGCTTCTGTTCGTTTCCCAGCTCCTCGATAAGCTGAAAAGCCTTTCTTATGCCGGCAAGCCTCGTTCTCTGTTCCGCAAGAAGCTTTTCCGAAGGCCCCGGCGTATTAAGCCTGGCCCGCAGCTCCTCCGCCTGCCTGTTTCTTTCTCCGATATCCGCCCGCAGCTTTTCCTGGGCCAGCTCTGCCTGCCGTCTCCCGGCAATTTCCCGGGAAATCACCGCAATGCCTCCGGCCAGGAGGCACACCGCCGCGGCCAGAAGCACCGGCATGTATTTTCCCTGAAATACGAGTCCCAGGACAAGGGCTGCCGCGCCGCCAAGCAGAAGCAGTATGGCCGGCAGCAGGGTTTTCCGTTTTTCCCTGGCGGCCGCCTTAAGCTGCCGCAGCTGCTTTTTCAGCTGTTTTGTTTCTTCGTTCAGGTACTCACCGCGGTGAACAAGCTTCTGCCGTTCCTCACGGATGAGGGCTTCGGTTCCTGCGGCTTCCGTCTCTGCAGCCTTCCGCTTCTCCTTCAGGACGGAAAGGGCGCCGGACACCTCGTCTGCCGCCTCCTCCTCCAGGGAACGGATAAGGCTTTCCCGAAACTGGGTCACATCCTTGCGCCGCATGTTCAGGGAGTCGGAGGAAAGACGCAGGGTCTCCTCAAAGGTTTCGGCGGAAACATCCCCCAGAAGCGCGGACAGGTCTCCGCCCGCCGGATCCAGCAGCTCCGGCTGGGACACGCACACCAGGGAATCCCGCTGCCCGCCGGAGGAAAAATCCCGGGTCAGGCGGAAGGTTTTCCCGCCGGCCTCAAAGGTCATCTCACCGTAGTAGCCAAGGGAAGAATCCTTAGGTGCGTACCGGGTATATTCGTCGGTCTTTGCCCCACGGCCCTTCAGCCTTTCCAGGCCGAACAGCATGCCCTTGATAAAGCCGGCCGCCGTGGATTTGCCGCTCTCATTTTCCCCGTAGATTACATTTATGCCGTTTTCCAGGCGGATCCGCTCTCCTGCCAGGCTGCCGAAGCCGCCGATGCCGATTTCCCTGATAATCACTTCAGTGCCTCTTTTCCGCTGCCGCAAGAAGGGCGGCGATGCCTTCCTTCAGGGCAATCTCCCCTTCCGGTCCGGGCAGCTTTCGCGCCGCATGGATAAACCTGTCCAGGATGCCGCCGGGATTCTGTCTGCACAGCTTCTCCAGATAATCGGCGGACAGGGTCTCGTCGCGGATCTCCAGTATATTTGCCGCTTCCGCCAGGTCCTCCGGCCGCAGGGGAAAGCCGCAGGCATGATCGCCGGTCAGGCGAAGGGTGTAAATATTGTCCGGTCCCAGGGCCTGCGCCTCTTCCCGTACCAGCTCCTGCAGGGTATACAGGCTGCAGTTTTCGGGAACCTCCAGGGTCATTTCCCCGTAAACCGCCTCGGAAAACGGTACAAAACGGATATCGCAGGGCCTGTCCTTCTCCAGGGTGCACAGAAGATAGCCCCTCGGGCCCGTCTCCGTCCTGTCCAGGGGTTCCAGGCTGCCCGGCCAGGCCGCCAGATGGGGAAGAAGGATGCCCGGCCTGTGAATATGGCCCAGGGCAATATAGTCAAAGCCCGCACCCCGAAGCTCTTCCCTGTCCACCGGGCTGTGGCGCTCGTCTCCGCCGTGCAGCAGAAGGATATGGAAGGTTTCCGGTCCTTCTGCCCTGGCCCCGGCATAGAGGTTGTGATCTGCCGTCAGGCTGTGGTAGCTCAGGCCGTAGAGACGGCAGTCCTTTTCCGGTACCGGGATACTGGTCAGCCGCTCTTCCCAGAAGCCGATCACATTTTCCGCAAAGGGAAAGGAGGGATACAGGGAATTCTCCCGGATGCAGTCATGGTTGCCCGCGCAGAGGGCCACAATTGTGTCCGGAATGCGGGAAAACTGGGCATTTACCTCCTGCAGCTCCGCAAGGGAGGGCTGCCCGTGAAACAGATCCCCGGCGATAAGAAGAAGGTCCGGACGGATTTTTTCTGCTTCATCAATAAGCCGGACAAAGGTCCGCTTAAGGGCAGCTTTTCTCGTCGGCCCCCAGGGATAGGCTCTGTCCGGCGCCGCCCCCAGATGGAGGTCGGCCGTATGCATGACAATCATTTATAATTCACAGTTGTTTACGGTTCTGGGGAAGGGGATAACGTCACGGATGTTGCCCATGCCCGTCAGGTACATGATGCAGCGCTCGAAGCCCAGACCGAAGCCCGCATGGCGGGTGGTACCGTATTTACGCAGGTCCAGATAGAATTCATACTCTTCCCTGGGCAGCTTCTGCTCTTCGATTCTGGCCAGCAGCGCGTCGAAATCGTCCTCTCTCTGGCTGCCGCCGATGATCTCGCCGATGCCGGGCACCAGGCAGTCCGCCGCCGCAACGGTTTTGCCGTCGGGATTGAGCTTCATGTAGAAGGCTTTAATCTCCTTCGGATAGTCCGTAACGAATACCGGGCGTTTGAAAATCTTCTCCGTCAGGTAACGCTCGTGCTCGGTCTGCAGATCGCAGCCCCAGAATACCTTGAATTCAAATTCGTCATTGTGCTCTTCCAGTATTTTGACTGCATCCGTGTAGGTTACCCGGCCGAAATCGGATTCCGCCACGTGGGTCAGTCTCTCGATGAGGCCCTTGTCCACAAAGCTGTTGAAGAAGGCGATTTCCTCCGGACAATGCTCCAGCACGTATTTGATGACGAACTTGAGCATGGCTTCCGCCATATTGCAGTCGTCCTCCAGGTCCGCAAAGGCCATCTCCGGCTCAATCATCCAGAACTCCGCCGCATGACGGGTGGTGTTGGAATTTTCCGCCCGGAAGGTGGGGCCGAAGGTATAGACGTTCCGGAAGGCCTGGGCATAGGTCTCCACGTTCAGCTGGCCGGATACGGTCAGGTTCACGGTTTTCTTGAAGAAATCCCTGGTGTAATCCACGCTCCCGTCGGGAAGCTTCGGCACATTTTCCATATCCAGGGTGGTTACGTGGAACATCTCGCCGGCGCCTTCACAGTCACTGCCGGTGATGATCGGGGTGTGCACATACACGAAGCCCCTCTCCTGGAAAAAGGTGTGAATCGCGTAAGCCGCCACGGAACGCACACGGAATACGGCCTGGAAGGTGTTGGTCCTGGGACGCAGATGGGAAATGGTCCGCAGGAACTCCAGGCTGTGTCTCTTCTTCTGCAGGGGATAATCCGGGGCGGAGGCACCCTCCACCGTTACGGTTTCCGCCTGAATCTCAAAGGGCTGCTTTGCCTGGGGCGTGGGAACCAGTTCTCCCTCCACGATGATGGCCGCGCCTACGTTAAGGGCGGAAATCTCCGCGAAGTTCTCCATGGTGTCGTGATAAACAATCTGAAGGGTTTCGAAAAAGGAGCCGTCGGAAAGCACGATAAAGCCGAAGCTTTTGGAATCACGCACGCTGCGTACCCAGCCGCCCACCTTGACCTTCGTATTCAGATACTTTTCCCTTTCCTTATATATTTCCCTTACGGTAACCAGTTTTTCCATCTGTTTGTACTCCCTTCCGCAGCATTTCTTATGCTGCTCTCTCTGATTTATTTTTCGTGATAACTGATAAATACGTTGTTCATTCTGGTAAAATGCTCTTCCGCATCCTCAATGGCCACGGCCTTAAGCTCGCCGGACCAGGGATCGCAGAACCAGATATTGTACTGGTCATAGCCCATGATCAGGATATCCTCTCCCGCATTCCACCGGCCGACCACGGCATAGCCGCTGCTCAGCTGGTAGCGGATGCTGGAAAGGGAGCAGCCGCTTAAATTGCGGACGTTATACCCGTCGCCTATGGCGGCGGCCACCGAAGCCTCGGTTGTCTGGGCCGTGACAAGGGCCTCCGGTACGGAGGAGAAGTCCAGCTTCACCGCTGTTTTCACATTGCCCCTCTCCCAGACATACTGCTGCCTGCCGTCCAGCACGACGCCCACATTTTCGTCTGCCGACGCAATGGCCTCATTCAGCCGCGCGGTAACCAGCAGGAGCCCGCCTTTGGCATAGACGTAATAATAATCCCCGGACAGGCGGTCTGCATCGATGACGGCCTCCGGCACGGATTCCGCGGCCGCATACCGGGAATACAGGGCCAGGAGGTTCGAGGTCTTGCCGGCGGTATTGAAGGTCAGCAGCGCCTGGGTGCCCTTTTCCTCTGTCTGGGTAAAGGCCAGGGATACATTGTTCACCGTCTTCGGCGCATAGTAGACCACCTGGTCGTCCTCTGCCCGCTCAACGCCGGTCTCCGACTTCACCGCCCTTTTCAGCAGAAGGACGTCTTCATTCCGGTCGATGTCCGTCACATAGATGCCGTTCCGGTAATATTCCATTTTCACATTGCCGTCAAAGTCCGCAATGCAGACCTTGCTCATCAGGAAAACCGGATTGCCGGCGGCATCGGTATAGCTGTTGCTGAAATAGGCCAGGCCGAAAAGGGCATCCTCGCCGGAAAAGCCCAGGTTCCGGATATTCATATCCTGGGGCGCGGAAATCTCCGAGGTGGCGCCGTTTTCCAGGTTCAGCAGCCGGATATGGCTTGCATCGTCCATCCAGGACATAATCATGCCGGAATCGGATACCCGGAAGCTGTCCCAGTCCACCCGGTCCTCCAGCACGTCCACCGCCTGGGTTGCCGTATCGACGCGGTAGATGGAATCTCCCAGGCACAGGAACAGCTGCCCGGCGGTGTTGACATGAGCCAGCCGCGCCATATTCTTCTCCTGGAAGGCAAAGCTGTCCGACAGGGGGATGAACACCCGCTCCGTCGTGGTATTGTCCATGGCGTCGTAACGGTATACCGACAGACCCGGCTGCCCCTCGTGGACGCCGGTGGGCATGTAGCCGTAGACAATGAAATCCGCGTTCCCGTTGTCATAGACGTTGGAAACCAGGATGTCCAGGGTCTGGCGCGTCTCCCTCAAGTCATAGGCGGTCCGGTCTGCCCGGAAGCTGAAGGCGCAGGTCACCTTGTTGGCCTTCCTGTCGTAGATCCACAGTTCCCGGTTGCGGACAAAGGCGGTGATATCCCCCGCTTCATTGGACCGGTACACCGTCTCCCTGCCGGCAACGCCCAGGTTCAGGCCGTCACCGGAAAGCACGGGCAGTGCCCCGTCAAAGAAGGAATCGGTGGTCCGCTCAAAATCCAGCAGGATCACCTGGTCCTGGGCTTTGCGCATCCGGTAAAACTCCGTGACGTACCAGTATTCCTCCCCGCTGCCCTCCGAAGCTGCCCGCAGGATGTATTCCAGGCCGATGCTTACGGTGGTTTCGTTGATTTCCAGAAGCTTCGGCTTCGGCGTCACGGCAAAGGAGGTGGTCAGGCTTCCCCAGGTCAGCATCTCCTCCGGGGAATGGATATCCAGCTTATGGAAGCTTGCGGTAAGGCCGTCGGCATTGGGCTCCAGCTGGCCCTCCATCTGTTCGGTCAGCGCCTTGTCCACACAGCAGCCGCAGAACTGCATCGCATAGTCAAGATACCAGGAGAGGTTCTGCCCGCTGCGGGAAACCACCCGGGTCTGGTAATAGACCGGGCTGTCCCGGCCCACATCCACCGCAAAGGAAAGGCCGTATTCCCTGGCCATAGCCACCGGCTGTTCCAGGTGAATGTCCCCTTCGGTCACGGTACCGTCACCGGCAAGCCGTTTCACCCGGCCCTCCTCCAGGACGCTGCCGTCGGACAGGGAGGTTACCGTATAGGTAATGCCCTTCACATTCATGCCGCAGTTGTACAGGCGGATCCTCAAATCCCTCTCCGGCGTAAGCAGGGTCAGGGTTTCACGGAAGGTATCGGCAAGCGGCATGCGCGTGTAGCCGTACATCGGATTGAATTCCGTCTCCCCGTTCAGCATATAGAGGACGGGAAGGGAAGCTGCCTGCTGCCCCTTGGTATCGGTAAAATCGTGTTTTCTGTTAATAATGAGAGAAAAAACCGTCAGCGATGCCGCAAATACCGCCAGCAAAAGCAGAAGTCTTTTCAGAAACCATTTCATATCTGTGGCTGTTCTCCGCTGAAAAAGTCAAATGCCCGGAAAGCCTCGTGCCGGGGCAGAACGGAAAAGGTAACCCGCTTCCCTGTCGAAGGCTCCGTAAAGGAAAGGGCGTGGGAGCAAAGCGCCGGAAATCCCTTTCCCTTAAAATCAGTATTATACTTCATATCTTCGAGAATTGGAAGCCTGAGGTTTGCCAGTTGGGCCCGAATTTGATGATGTCTTCCGGTCAGCAGATTTATCCGCAGCAGGGATTTGCCTTCCTTCGTCTCCAGAAGCCTGTAATCCAGCACGGCCTTTTTCGCCTCCGGCGTATGTTCCGGCACCACCCGGGCCAGATTGGTTTTTCTGTCCGTCAGGAGAAAATCCGTCACCCGGCCTTCCTTTTCTTCCGGAACGCCCTCCACCGCCGCCAGATAGGTCTTTTCGATACGCCCCTCCGTAAGCTGCCTTGAAAGCGCTGCCGCGCTTTTGCGGTTCAGGGCAAAAAGCACAAGGCCCTCCACCGGCTGGTCCAGCCGGTTGATGAGGGACAGATGGTCATAGCCTTCCCCTCTAAGCAGGTGCTCCAGGTCCTCCGCCATCGGATTGCCGGTCTGCACGGGCAGCCCCGCCGGCTTATATACACACAGAAAATCCTTACGTTCACAGATTTTTACGAATTTGCTCATGATTTTTTCACCTGTTTTCCGGATAATCTGGGTGGTATCCGGGATCAAATGCAAAACTTTACTGAATTATACAGGATAAAAGGGAATTTTTGTACTTGTATTTCGGAAAACTTTACTTTATAATCTACCTTGCTGTTTTGATTATTATGTTTTACAAGGAGGAATAAAATGGCACGCAAGATTACTGATTCCTGCATCAGCTGCGGTACCTGCGCAGGTGTTTGCCCCGTTAAGGCTATCGACAATGGTGATGAGCATTACGAAATCAACGAAAGCACCTGTGTCGACTGTGGCGCATGTGAGGCTGCCTGCCCCGTACAGGCTATCGTAAACGAATAATTTGCACCGAAAAACGGGGAGCGTTCAGCTCCCCGTTTTTATTTCGGATGCTCCATACTCATAAAGCGTGTATAGTCCGCAAGCCATACCAGATTCACGGTCCCGATGGGGCCGTTTCTTTGTTTGGCCAGTATCAGCTCCGCCATTCCCTTCTGCTCGGAATCCTTGTGGTAATATTCGTCCCTGTAGAGGAACATTACCACGTCCGCATCCTGCTCGATGGCGCCGGATTCTCTCAGGTCGGAAAGCATGGGCCGGTGGTCCGTCCGGCCTTCCACCGCACGGCTTAACTGGGAAAGGGCGATAACGGGTATCTGCAGCTCCCTGGCCAGGGCTTTGAGTCCCCTGGAAATATCGGAGATCTCCTGCTGCCTCGAATCCGACTTTCCGGACCCGCTCATGAGCTGGAGATAGTCGATGAAGATGGCGTCCAGGCCGTGCTCCAGCTTGTATTTGCGGCATTTGGATCGCACCTCCCGGACGGTGATGCCGGGGGTATCGTCGATCATCAGTCTGGATTCGCCGATGATGCCGGCGGTCTCAATAAGCCGTCCCCAGTCCTCGTCCTTCAGGCTGCCGGTACGCAGGGACATGGAGTCCACCCGGGCGCCCATGGCGAACAGACGGGTCATCAGCTGCTCCTTCGACATTTCCAGGCTGAAAATCATAACGGATTTTCCCTGCCGGAAGGCCATATGCTCCGCCATATTCAGTGCCAGGGCCGTTTTGCCCATGGAGGGCCTGGCCGCCAGCAGGATAAGGTCCGAGGGATTGAAGCCGGAGGTCTTGTAATCCAGGTCCGCAAATCCGGTGGGCACACCGGTAATGCCGCCCCTGGTGCGGGAGGCCTTTTCGATATTCTCCAGGGTATCCATGACCACCCGGCGGATGGGCACCAGCTCCCCGTTATCCTTCTGCTGGAACAGGGCGAAAAGCTTCTTCTCCGACTCCTCCACGATGTCCGACACCGTATCCCGGTTCAGGTAGCAGGCGTTCTCCACCTCCTCCGCCGCCCGTATAAGCCGGCGCAGCAGGGCCTTTTCACTGACAATGGTGGCATACTCCCGTACATTCACACTGGACACCGGATTGCCCATCAGATCCCGGACGAAATCCAGATCGGATATCTCCGGGGGCACGTTTTTCTCCCGCAGACGGTTCTGCAGGGTAATCAGGTCCACTGCCCTGCCTTCATTGAACAGCTCGACCATGGCGTCAAAGACAATACCGTACTGGTGATGGTAAAAATCATCCCCCGTAAGGATTTCCGACGCCATCTGAATCGCATCCCTGCCCATGAGCATGGAATACAGCACCGACTGTTCCGCTTCGGCGCTGTGGGGCAGTATTCTTTTAATCAGTGCCTCTTCCATAATTCTCTCCGTTTACCGCCCGGTTAAGCCGACGGGTTATCCTCTGGTGACAAATACCTTAAGCTGGGCGGTCACTTCGGGATGAAGACGAATCTTCACCTCGTATTCGCCCAGCTCCTTGATGGAGCCGTCCATCAGGAATTTCTTCTTATCCAGATCCAGGCCTGCCTGGTCTTTGGCTGCATCCGCCAGCTCCTTCGCGGAAATGGCGCCGAAGGCCTTTCCGCCCTCTCCCAGCTTCAGGGACAGCTGCACGCTGGTCCGGCCGATTTCCTCCGCCAGGGCTTCCGCCGCGGCTTTTGCTTCCGCCGCTGCCTTGGCTTCCTTTGCCTTGCGGGCCTTAAGCTCGTTCATGTTTTTGTCCGTGGCTTCCACACCGAGTTTTTTCGGCAGGAGCATGTTCCGGGCATAGCCGTCGCTCACCTTCACCACATCACCCTTTTTTCCCAGGGATTTTACGTCTTCAAGCAGAATGATTTTCATATCTCTCCTCCGTCAAGCATTTGTTCCAGGGTTTCAGACAGCCTGTCCACCGCTTCCTCCAGGGAAACGCCCTTAAGCTGCGCGCCGGCGATGCTCAAATGGCCGCCGCCCCCCATTCTTTCCATCACCAGCTGCACATTGACCTCGTCGATGGCTCTGGCGCTTATGTAAACCACATCCTGATATTTCGTCAGGACAAAGGAGGCCTTGACCCCCACGATATTCAGCAGTTCGTTGGCCGCCTGGGCGCCTACCACCGCCGGGTTCTCAAGCCCCGTAGCCGGGCAGACGGAAATCGCATAGCTGGCCCGCAGAAGCTTTACGTTCTTGATGGTTTCGCCCTTGGCCAGGTAATCGTTCAGGTTTTCCCGGAACATCTTCCTGACCCGGGTGGCGTCGGCGCCGCTTCTGCGCAGATAGGCAGCGGCCTCAAAGGTACGCACACCGGTCTTCTGCAGGAAATTGTTGGTGTCCAGGATAATGCCGGAATACAGGGCATCCGCCTCTGCCGCCGTCAGCTTGACCGTCGTATCGAAATACTGCAGGATTTCCACCACCATCTCACAGGTGGAGGAGGCATAGGGTTCGATGTAGGACAGGACGGAATTGCTGATGTCCTTGCTGCCTCTTCTGTGGTGGTCCAGGACAACGATGTTTTTCGTCTTTTCCAGCAGACGGTCGCATTCCGTATACTCCGGGTTGGTGGTATCCACCACCAGGAGCACCGTCCGTTCATCCACCAGCTCCAGGGACTGCTCCGGAGAAACGATAACCCCGTTCATGTAGTCCGGATCCTCGGCAAAGGACTCCAGCAGCGGCTTCATGGCCGAAGTGGTATTGTCCACTACGATATGGAAGCGCTTGCCCATGGCCCTGGCCGCCGCACAGATGCCCACCGCGGCGCCGAAGGCATCGGCGTCGATGTTCCTGTGGCCCATGCAGACCAGGCGGTCGTAGTTGCTTAAGATTTCGAACAGGGCATGGGCCTTCACCCTGGATTTTACCCTGCTGCTCTTCTCCGTAGCCTGGGATTTGCCGCCGAAATACCGGATGCCGTCGCCGTCCTTGACCGCAGCCTGGTCACCGCCCCTGCCCAGGGCAAGCTCGATGCACATCCTGGCCGCCTCAAAGTTGCCCATATAGCTTCCCTGGTTAACGCCGATGCCGATGCTGATGGTGGGCACGTTGGTCATCCCCTTGGAAAGCTCGGGCTTCAGGTTCTTAATCACCTCGAGGATCTGGAAACGGCTGTCCATCAGCTTGGCAAAGGAACCGTTCCGCATGAAAATGATGAATTTGTCCCGTTCGAATTTGCGGATGACCGCGTCGAGGCCGTTGAAATACTCCGTCAGCTTCCGGTCGATCACGGCGGTTACGATGGAACGCTCCACCTCTTCTATGCCCTCAAGGGTTTCCTCATAGTTGTCCAGATACAGAAGGCCCATGACGGCGGTTTCGTTCTCGTACCGGGTCTTGTACAGCTGCAGCTCCGTTGTATCAAACATGGAAACCGCAAACAGATGGGCCAGGTCCTCCGCCGGCACGTCCGGAAAATCAAAGGCCTGCACGTCGCCGTAATCCGCCAGCAGCCGGATATATACCCGGTACTGCCGGTCATGGTGGCTGATTTCCAGGGAAATCTCCGTCCCGTGGTGGGGAAGGATATCAAGGGTAATCCCGTTTATAACCTCCGAAATCAGCTCTTTTTTAAGCTTTGGCGCATCCTCCGTAATGGCGGCGAAGGCGGGATTGAACCACAGGATCCTGCCCGTCCGGTCCAGGATGGAATAGGGGAAATCAAACCGCTCCATCTGGTAAACCGACAGGGAGGAATAGGAAGCTGCAAAATCCACCAGGGCCTGGAGGGCGCTTTTTCTCTTCACAAAATAATAAATGACTATGATGACAATATAGGCGATGATCCCGAAGGTCATGGCCAGGCCGCCGTAAAAGCCCAGGGTGTAGACCCAGATATTCACCGCAACCAGAAGCAGGGTAAGCCCCAGAAGGAACCGCGTATAGGCGGCCAGCTGGCTCCTGCTGAACTGTCCACCGGAGTCGTTCATCTGTTTCTCCTCAGCAATAAAAATCTGCAGGCGGCGCTTTGCCGCAGCCGCCTGCCTGTCTTTTAATACCTAATTAATGGAAAGGAAGCTCTTCGTCGATGCCGTCGGGGATGTTCATGAAATCATCCTCAAGGGCCGGTGCCGGCGCCGGGGCAGCGGGCCGGGAATAGGAGGATTCCTGACGGGGCTCGGAATAATTCTGGGCACCGGATGCGGAAGCGGCCTTGCTCTCGGCGAATTCCTGCTCCTCCACCACTACGTCGGTGGTGTAAACCTTATTGCCGTCGCGGTTGGTATAGCTGCCGGTCTGAATCCTTCCGGTAATGGCGATCTTCGTTCCCTGGTGCAGGTACTTTTCCGCGAACTCCGCCTGGCGGCCGAAGGCCACACAGCCGATGAAATCCGCGCTCTGCTCGCCGTCCCTGCGGAACCGTCTGTCCACCGCGAGGGTATATCTGGCCACGGCCGTGGCATTTTCCCCCTGGGAATAGCGGATATCCGGGTCTCTTGTCAGTCTTCCCATAAGAATTACTTTATTCATCTCTTGCTCTCCGTTTTCGTAGATTTTTGTTGAAAGGGCATACGCCCGTTTAAGCGCATTACGGTTTCTGTATCATAGCATACTCGGCGAAAGAAGTCAATTTTAGGCATTTTAAACGAACGCAATTGCCCGGGTTTTTGCAAATCCGTATTGCAGTCCTTTTTCTTTATTGTTATACTTGGTTTAATTGGATTTTTGGATTACTTAAGGAGGAACTGCAAGCCATGAAGAAAATACCGTTTGACGAAAAAGAACTGAAAGTTATCGGCGAGACCAAAGTCAGACTCGGCGCGGGCACCGCGAAAATTTACGATACACCCATCAGCCTGGCGGAAGGCGCCGTTGCCGCTTTCCGGGATCACGATCCCTGCTGGATTCCCACCGGCGTGGAATCCCAGAATTTCTGCCCGTCCATCCAGCCCGACAACATCGCCAGAGGCTTTGTTATTGAGGGTCACCCCTGGCCGGAAGAATACACCACCTACAAGGATATGTTCGGTGTGGAATGGGTATACGTTCCCCAGGTCGGCGGCTCCATGGTGAAGCCCGGCTCTCCCCTGCTTGAGGACATCACCCAGTGGAAGGAAGTCATCAAGTTCCCGAACATCGACGAGTGGGACTGGGAAGGCAGCGCCGAGGCCAATAAGGAGTTCCTCAGTACCGGCAAGGCCAACGTCATGATGCTGCTGAACGGCTGCTGGTTTGAGCGTCTTATCTCCTTCATGGACTTTGAAGGCGCCGCCCTTGCCCTGATCGACGAGGATGACGTGGAGTACGTCAAGGAGCTTACCCACGAGATGACCAGTCTCTATATCAAAATCATTGACAAATCCGTGGAATACTACAATCTCCACGGCATCTGCATCCACGACGACTGGGGTTCCCAGATGGCGCCCTTCTTCTCCGAGAGCGTAGCCCGTGAGGTTTACCTTCCGGAAATGAAGCGTTTCGTGGATCACGTACATTCCAAGGGCCTGTTCTGTGACCTGCACAGCTGCGGTCACAACGAAAGCCGCGTACAGGTATTCATCGATGCCGGCTTCGACACCTGGACCCCCATGGCCATGAACGATACCGTTGCGCTGTATGAGAAATTCGGCGACAAGATCGGCATCGGCGTCATCAACGACCGCAAGTTCGATCCCGAGACCGCTACCGAAGAGGAGCAGCGGGCCTGCGCAAGGGAATTTGCAGAGCGGTTCTGCAAGCCCGGCACCTTCTGCACCTTCTCCCATTACAACAGGGACCAGCTGACGGATGCTTTCCGGGAAGAGCTTTACAAAGCCTCCCGAATTGCGTATAGTAGAGCTTAAGCAGTTTGGTTTTTTCGGAGCTGCCGTAACGGCAGCTCCTTTTTACAAAGAAGGCCATTGCCACAGCAAAGGAGGAGAATTATGCTGGCAAAGATTCCCTTTTCTCCCGATGAACTGAACATCATCGGCAGCCACATCAGTACAAAATCCATGTCCTTCGGCGGACCGGCGCCCATGTACAATACGCCCATCACCCCGAAGGAGAATTTCTTCCACGCCCTCAGAAGAGACGGGGAAGCCCTGTGGATTCCCACCATGTCCGATATCCTGACCATTGAGTCCCGGGTAAACGTGGACCATATCGCCCGGGCGGAAGTCATGGATATGGGCGAGCCCCTTTCCCTGGAGGAAAAAGGCGGCAAGGATATGTTCGGCATCGAGTGGGTATTCGTTCCCCAGGTGGGCGGCTCCATGGTGAAGCCCGGCGCACCCGTGCTGGAGGATGCCAACGACTGGCCGGAGGTTATCAAATTCCCGGATGTGGAGGCCATGGACTGGGCGGCCTGCAAGGAACTGAATTCCTGCATGAACGAAACCAAAAGAGCCTTCCAGGTGACCTTCCAGAACGGTATTTTCGAGCGTCTGATTTCCTTCATGGATTTTGAAGGCGCTGCCCTTGCCATCATTGACGAGGACCAGCAGGATGCGGTGCATGCCCTCTTCGACAAGCTTGCGGATATGTACATCGCCATGATCGCGAAGTACAGGGAATGCGTAAATATCGAAGGTGTGCATTTCCACGATGACTGGGGTTCCCAGAGATCACCCTTCTTCTCCGCGGCAACCTGCAGCGAAATGATCGTACCCTATCTGAAGAGAATCGCGGACTACTGCCATTCTGAAGGCATGTTCTTCCACCAGCATTCCTGCGGCAAGAACGAGCTGCTGGTACCCTGCATGATCGAAGCCGGCGTGGATATGTGGTTCCCCCAGAGCATGAACGATACCGCCATGCTCGTGGAAAAATACGGCGACAAGCTCATGTTCGGCGTATATCCACAGATTCCGCCCGAGGCCACACCGGAACAGATAGACGAAGCGGCGAAAGCCTTTGTCGAGCAGTATGCTCCCGGTTTCCCGGAGAAGCCGGTTATGATGGTGGGCTTCATGGCCCCGCCCGAATTCTCTCCGGCAGTGTATAAGTATTCCAGAGAATACTTTGCAACCCACTGATAATAATCTGATGACCGGCACCGGGCAGCTTTGCTGTCCGGTGCTTTTTTTGTCCGCGCACCGCCTGTCTGCCCGGGAATTGATCAATTCATTGATTTTCCCGCACACCTGTGCTAAAATGCCAGAGGTGATAAACCGCATATCTTTACATCTGAGGAAATCATTTAATTCATGGAAGAACTGCATATTCAGCTGCAAAGCATACTTTTCAATAATGATAAGGCTGATATAGAAAAGGCAGTCAGCGCCATGTCCAATGCCGCGTCCGTTTACCGGCAGAAGGGGCATGCACTGGACTGTGTTCTTGTTTACGGGGACGCCTCCGAAGCGCCGCTTTATACGGCGGAGGAGATTCTTCTTCTGAAGCAGAAATACGACGGGCTTACGGATATCCGGTATATCGTTTTCGGAGAAAACACCGGAACCTCCAAGGGTCATAACCGCATGGCGAAAGACGCGCAGGCGGACTATCTACTGCTGATGAATCCCGACATTATTCTCTGTCCGAACTTTTTTGAGGAAATACTTTCTCCCTTCTCCGACCCGGCAGTCGGCGCCGCAGAAGGCCGGCAGATTCCCCTGGAACACCCGAAGGACTACGACAAAGCCACCTTTGAAACCTCCTGGACCAGCGGCGCCTGCACCTTTATCCGCAGCGACGTCTTCCGTGCGGTCGGCGGCTATGATGCGGCTACCTTCTTCATGTACTGCGACGATGTGGACCTGGCCTGGCGGGTGCGCCTGGCGGGCTATAAGCTGATCTACTGCCCCCGGGCCATGATTCTGCATTCCAAGATGACCGGTGCAGACGGTATGTCCGCGCCTTCTTCTTTTGAAATCTATTGGTCCGCCCTGGCCAATCTGCTCATGTCCGTCAAATGGTCCTTCCCCCTGCGGACTGCTGAACTGATTGACCGGTATTCTCACTCAACCGAAAAGGAAAACCGGGATGCGACTGCCGCATTTCTGCAGATGAAGGAAGAAGGCCGTCTGCCCTCTCCCCTTGATCCGGAACACCGGATTGCGGTGATGTATGATGATTACTATGCGCCGCAGAGATTCAATCTATAAGGAGCACTACAGGATGACCGAACTGACTGAAATCATTGCCCGGGTGCAGAGCCTGCTGCCCGGGATAACAAAAATACGGGAACTGTCCGGACAGGAAGAGGCACAGGCAGATAAGGAAACCCTCTTCATTCTTCGGGATGGTTTTTTTGCCCCGGAAAGCTTTTCTGCGGAAAAGCTTAAAAAGCTTCATGCTTCCGGCGCCAGTCTTCTTACCGTCACGACACCGCCCCTGGACAGCCTGCAGATCTACCGCCTTCTCTCCGGCCGGGAAACAGAAGCCCTGGATATCCGCGGACTTACCGGCGCGGGCGTATGCCGCCTGCTGAAGGAGGCCGGTTACACGCTTGCAAGGGATCTTTCCGTTAAAAAGGATTACAGGGGAACCGGCGATGGCAGCCCCTTCACCGCAAAGGGAAGCCTGGTGAACAGCTACCTTCGCTGGCTGGCCGGCTATACCGGAAGCGGCATTGACAACGAAACCGATATTTACCTCTTCAAACCGGGAGCGGTACCGGAAAGCGTTACGGCTTCTCCCTTCCTTTCCGTCATTATCCGTACAACAGGCAACCGGAACAATGCCCTGCAGGAGGCCCTGTTGTCCCTGGCCGGACAGAAAGACATGGATTTTGAAGTGGTCCTCGTGGGCCACAGGGTCAGTGAAGAGAACAAACCGGCCCTCATCCGTCTTGTGGACAGCCAGCCCGGCTTCCTTAAAAACCGAATCCGGCTGCTTTTCCTGGAGGAAGGCGGACGTGCCGCGCCGCTGAATTTCGGTTTCTCCCAGGCCCGGGGCATCTACGCCGCCGTGCTGGATGATGATGACTTTGTATTTGAAAACTGGGTCTCTGCCTTTAAAAATACGGCAGAGGCGCATCCCGGGGCCATTGTGCATTCCAAAGTACTGATGCAGGACTGGGAAAGATATACAGACGAAAGCGGCAAAGAGGTTCTTCGCGCCGTGGGTTCCTTTGACCCCTATTACGGCGACGATTATGACTGGCTGCTGCAGATGTTCACCAATACCTGCCCCTTCAACGGCCTGGCCTTCCCCCTCTTCCCCTTTAAGGAATACGGAATCCGGTTCAATGAAGAATACTCCACCACGGAGGACTGGGATTTCCTGCAGCGGATGAGCGCCGTCTGCGGTGTGGCCGATACCCGGCAGACCACCTGCGTCTACCGTATCTGGGTGAATGCGGAGAATTCCCACGTGCTCCACGACCGTGAGGAGTGGAACCGGAACCGTACGGAAATCATCCGGAGCATGTATGACCGGCCCATCCTCCTCCCGGCGGAAAAGACGGAGGGAGTCATCGATCTGGTCGCTGCTTACCCCGAGTCCTTCCGCTACGGCAGTGTCGGAAACTTTACCGAACGGCAGATCACCTCAAAGCTGTATTTCTCCACCGAAAAATGCGGCTTTACCGAGGAAACCGCCGTTGCCCTCCCCAACCTGAATCTTCTTCCGGATTTTTACTATCGGTTTGAACATCTGGAGGACAAGGGCCGGGTGACCAACCTGCGCTGGGATCCCATGGATTACCGAAGCGGCTACTGTACGGCCATTGAGCTTTCCGTGGAATATGCGGACGGCACTGTGGAAGAGGTGAACGTAAGAGGCTGCGATACCAACGGCTTCTGGCTGGAGGACGATCTGGTATTCTGCGCCCCCGATCCCCAGGTCATTTACCATCTTCCGACGGAGGGCAGGGTCATCTCCAGCGTAACCATTGCGGGAAGACTTTCCCTGACCTATACGCCGAAAATGAAGGATCTGTTTCTGGATAAATACGCGGAAAGCCTGACGCAGCCCACGAAGAAAAAAGGCCTGCTGAATAAGCTTTTCCATTAAAAAAGTCCCGCCTTATGGCGGGACTTTTTACTTTGCTTTATTCCAGTTCGATGCCCAGCGCAGCTGCCGTTTCGGTAAACACCTGACCGATGGGCTCGTTGATCTCCAGATCCTTTTCGGGATTCAGCTTCAGGTTCAGCCTGTCCCTGTTGATGACCACCAGGGAGTCTCCGTTGAAATACCGGATGAAGGACGCCGCCGGGTAAACGGACAGGCTTGTGCCTCCGATGATCAGCATGTCCGCCGAAGAAAGGGCGGCCAGGGCTCCGTTCACCGCACGGTCCGGCAGGGATTCCTCATACAGGGTTACGTCGCAGCGGATAACGCCGCCGCAGGAACACCTGGGCACGGCCTCTTCGGAATCATAGATGTAATCCTCCGGATAGGCCTTTCCGCATTTGCTGCAGTAGTTTCTGGTGGTGGTACCGTGTATCTCATAGACCTTTTTGCTGCCGGCCTTCTGGTGAAGGCCGTCAATATTCTGGGTCACCACACCGGTAAGCTTCCCCTGCTCCTCCAGCTTCGCCAGAAACAGGTGAGCCGGATTGGGCTTTACGTGCCTGGCATCCATCTTCTGCCGGTAAAACTCGAAGAACACCTCGGGATGCTTTACCAGGCAGGAATGGCTCAGCAGGTATTCCGGTGAATACCGGTCAAAGCGCACGTCGTGCTGGTTGTACAGGCCATCCTTGCTGCGGAAATCCGGCACGCCGCTTTCCGTGGATACGCCGGCCCCGCCGAAAAAGACAATCCGGTTATGGGTTTGAATCAGCTCCGCCAGCCTGCGGATCTTCTCCTGCATAGATGTAGCTTCCGTCTTCTCCATAAATCTCCTCTCCGTCAATCATGTCCAGCAGTCCCGTCACCACAAACCGTTCCGGGGAATCCGCGCCGACACAGGTGGAAAGCACCACGATTCTGCTGTCGAGGGTCAGCTCCGGCAGTTCATAGGCAACATGGGAGTGGGTATTTCTGTCCATCATATAGGCTACCGCCGCGTTTGAAGGGTCATTGTAAAGGGAATATACCGTACTGTATGCGTCCGTGTGTTCCAGGGAAATGAACCGGTAGCGGTATTCATGCTCCGGCGTCACGATCCAGAAATAGGGGCTGTCGGCGTATTTGCCCTCGTTTATCAGCTTTTTCAGACTGCCGAACATGGACATGTCCTTCATGTTATGCCCGTAAATGATGGACACTGTGGATGACATGTCTTTTCTGTTCTCGTAATCCAAGAAGATGCTCCCGGAAAAGTTATAGGTTCCCTCAAAGGTCCTGTGCAGGTAAAAATCGTTGTCCGGGCCCTGGACGACGGGATAGCTTACCTCCACCGCCTCCATGTAAATCCAGCCCACAAAGTCCGGATTCTTTTCCAGAAGGCCCTGGGCATCCACGGTAATCGGGCATTTATTCTTTTGCAGCTCCTCCGAAACGGAGGAGGCTTCAGTGGCGGAGTTTGTCTGCGTGCCGGTCCCGATTTCCTCGTCCCTGCCGCCTGTCTGGGCAATATAATCCTGAAGAGACGCATATTCATCCCGGCTTTTTTTGTATTCCAGCTGGGTGGAAATCAGTTTATAGGCGGAAAAACCCATCACGCCGATACAGAGAATAATCACCACAATCAGAATGCCCTTTACCGCCGGGCTGGTGGTTTTTTTCTTGTTTCCTGCCATGGTTACTCTCCTCTGGTGTAGGTTTCGTCACCGTCGGAATAGATAAGCTTCAGGGTATTCTCCCCGAATTCATAGCCGACGGTATAGGTTGTGCTGCTGTTGTCCGCGGTCAGGTTCAGGGTGCCGTCCAGGCTGACGGTGTATCTGCCTGTCTCCAGGGTTCCCTCCAGGTACTGGTAATCCAGGGATTCCGCGGCCATCGCCTCCAGCATGGCCTCATAGCTTTCCTTGTTGAACATATAGGCATAGAAGGCCCGGAACTCCTCGATGGTGGGGCAGCGTTCCAGAACGTCGTCGCCGTAGGTGGCCGTAAGCTCTCCCCGTTTATCGAAAAGCCTGCTGATGAAACGGTCGTAATAGGCCTTCACCGATTCCACCGTCGCCGCGAAATCATATTCATAGGAATATCTTCCGTCCTCCGTGAACCGGACCACGCAGGCAATACCCATACCGGTAAGCTCGGCCAGCGCCTTTTCCTCATCGGTAAAATTGAAATAGGTCAGAAGGTCAGCCACGCTCTCCTTCGGGATTTCCTCGGTCATCACCCATTTTCCGGTGAGTTTACCGATAATCTCCAGGGTATCCACCTTCACCGTATCCACTGCGGCTTCACTGGCCGAGGACACGGATACGGGCTCTTCCGTATCGCCGGGTTTGCAGGCTGCCGCGGCCAGGGCCGTCAGGGCAGCAAGCAGCAGGATTGCAAGTCTCTTCATGTCGTCTCCTTTATCCTCTGTTCAGTACAGGAATCAGTTTCTCCTTCATGGCGGCCAGCGCCCGGGCTCTGTGGGAAAGGGAATTCTTCTCCGCGGCGGAAAGCTCCGCCATGCATTTTCCCTTATCCGCCAGGTAAAAGATGGGGTCATAGCCGAAGCCGCCCTCTCCTCTTTCTTCAAAGGCCACCTCGCCTTCCACCGTTCCGGCAGCCGTCAGGACCTCTCCATCCGGCAGAAGCGCGGCGATGACGCAGCAGAACCGGCAGGCCCTGTTTCCTTCGGGGGCAGCGTTCACCCGGCGGATAATCTCCGCATTCTTGATATGATAGGAGGTATCCTCTCCCATAAAACGGGAGGAATGCACGCCGGGCTGCCCGTCCATGGCATCCACCACCAGGCCGGAATCGTCGGACATGAGGATGACCGGTTCTTCCCCGAGGACGGCCTTCACCGCCTTTACCTTGATGACGGCATTTTCCTCAAAGGTTTCCCCGTTCTCGTCGATATCCACGGCTATGCCGGCTTCCTTCAGGGAAAGGATTTCCAGGGGCAGGTCTTTTAAAATCGCCCGGATTTCCTTCATTTTGCCTTCATTTCCCGTAGCAAATATCAGTTTCATTTCTACCAGCTCTTTCCTTATTTATTTCCTTCGACCTGCGGCTTTACCGTTTTCCGCCCTTTTTCGGCGGCTTCGGCCCGGTAAAGGAGTAAAAGTACGTCTTCATCATCCCGTTGTAAATCTTCCGGTTCTTATCCGCCTTCCTGCCGATGTATTTCTCCGTATCCTCCCAGGCGGAAATCAGGTACAGGGACCAGGTATCAAGCAGGGCAAACCGTTCGCCCAGCGTACGGTAAATCGCCGGCAGGTCTTCCTTTTCCTCCAGGCGCTCCCCGTAGGGCGGGTTCGTCAGGATAAAGCCGTACTTTCCCGGGTGGGAAAGCTGGGCCACATTTCTTCTCTGCAGATGGATGAGGCCGCTCACGCCGGCAAGGTTTGCATTCTCCCGGGCCATGGAAATGACGCTGTTGTCGATGTCATAGCCCTGGATATCCGTATCCACGGAAAGATCCACCCGATCCGCCGCGTCTTCAAAGGCCAGCCTCCAGTCCTTTTCCGCCACGAGATTCGGCCATTTCTGCGAGAGGAAGGTCCGGTTCATCCCCGGCGCCATGTCTGCCGCCATCATCGCCGCCTCTATGGCAAAGGTACCGCTGCCGCAGAAGGGATCCACGAGAATCCGGTCCTTCTTCCAGGGGGTAAGCAGCAGAAGGGCTGCCGCAAGGGTTTCCGTAATCGGGGCCTTTACCGTCGCTTTGCGGTAGCCCCTCTTGTGCAGGGAGACACCGGTGGTATCCAGGCCCACCGTAACCACGTCCTTGAGGATGGACACCCTGACCGGGTAGTCCGCGCCGGTTTCCGGGAACCATTCCTTACGGTACTTCTCCTTCATCCGCTCCACCATGGCCTTTTTCATGACGGACTGGATATCCGACGGGGAAAACACCCTGCTTTTCAGGGAATTGGCCTTGGTTACCCAGAACCTCCCGTCCGCAGGGATATATTTTTCCCAGGGGATGGCCTTCGTGCCCTGGAACAGCTCCTCAAAGGTTTCCGCCCGGAACTGGCCTGCCTTTAAGAGGATCCTCTCCGTCGTCCGCAGGAAAATATTCGCATAACAAATGGCCTGGCTGTCTCCGGCAAAGGTAACCCTTCCGTCCTCCACCTGGATAACCTCGTAGCCCAGGTCTTCTATCTCTCTTCTGCAGACCGCTTCCGTACCGAAATGGCAGGGGGCGATGAATTCAAACAGTTCCAATTTACTTTTTTCGCCTCTCTTTAATACTGGAAAATATTATACCCGACGCAGAAGGGATTTGCAAGCAGACAGCCTGACAATTGACTTTGCCTGCAGGAAGGAGTACATTGAAAACAGACAAACGCATTCTGACAAGGAGGAAATTATCATGAACCTAACCGAGAAATATGCACCGATTGCCACGAAGCTTTCCATCGGCCAGTACTGTCCGCCCAAATGCTTTGAACTGTCGGGAAAGCAGTTCCGCTTCATCATGGATACAGGGGAAGAAACCGGCGACATCACCCTGGATTTCAAGGATGAAACGACGGTCGCTTTCAGCGTTCAGAACGGAAAACGTGCAGGCGAAGCGAAGTACGAATGCCGCAAGGGAGACGACTGGACCTATCTTGTGACCTACTGTCTCTATGATCCGCGGGAAAATCATACCTTCGTGATTGACAGGGAACAGGGACTTGTAACCTTCCTTCGCTGTCCGATGGGCGAGAATCCCTATTATCCCTACCTGATCGACAGCCACTGGACCTTCGGCTATATCTATGAGGAGGGTAAGGAGCATAAGGATTATCGCCGCCACGGCTTCACCGATGACGTCGTCGGCACCGGCATCAAATGGACCTACGGCCACGAGCTCTCCACCGTACACTGCTACTACAGCTCCAACTGGTACCGCATCGGCTATCCCAAGGACGAGATCCGGACCAAGGAGCAGGCAGAACAGAACAACAGCTTCCGTGAGGCCATGGCTGCGCTTCCCGGCCCGGATGAACCCGCCTACTATGTAAAGATTAAGGAAGGCATGTACCTTGTCAGTGTTACCGAGCAGAATATGGAGAAAATCCTGGCCGACAAGCTGGGCTTCCGCAGCGACACCCTCTGCTTCCTGGACAACTGGAACCGGATGTACAGCGTGGGCCGCGGCTACGGCACCTGGACAAGGGAAGGCCAGGACGGAGAAATCTTCGTCATGATCGGCAAATACGGCTCTCCCGTGGAGATTGACGACCATTTTTTTGACGATCCCTGCCCCTATCTCGTATAAAGGGGTCCGGGGCCCGAATACAGCTGACACTTACGTCTTTTGACTGCTTTCAGGACAAAATCAAAGGAGCTGCCGCTTACGCGACAGCTCCTTCTTTTATTGCCATTAAAACTGTAAACCTGTTTATCAGTCTCTCTCAACGATGGTGGCGCAGCCCATGCCGCCGCCGATGCACAGGGTGGCAAGACCCTTCTTGGCATCTCTCTTCTGCATCTCGTGAAGCAGGGTTACCAGGATACGGCAGCCGGAAGCACCTACGGGATGGCCGAGGGCGATGGCGCCGCCGTTAACGTTAACCTTGTCCATATCGAACTCAAGGTCGTGGGCAACTGCCAGAGACTGTGCTGCGAAAGCTTCGTTTGCTTCGATAAGATCCATATCAGCAACCTTAAGGCCGGTCTTCGCCATAACCTTCTTAACGGCTGCAACAGGGCCAACACCCATGATGGAGGGATCTACGCCGCCCAGAGCGCCGGCAACCCAGGTAGCCATGGGCTTAACGCCATATTCATTGGCAGCTTCTTCGCTCATTACAACAACAGCGGCAGCGCCGTCATTGATGGAGGAAGCGTTACCTGCGGTAACGATGCCGTCGGGCTTGAAAGCGGGTTTCAGCTTCGCAAGGCTCTCAGCGGTAACGCCTGCGCGCGGGCCTTCGTCGGTATCGAACACTACGGTAGCCTTTTTCTGCTTAACTTCTACGGGAACGATTTCATCTTTGAACTTGCCTTCTGCGATAGCTGCAGCAGCCTTCTGCTGGCTGGAAGCTGCAAAAGCGTCAAGCTGTTCTCTGGTAATGCCCCACTGCTCAGCTACGTTCTCAGCAGTGATACCCATGTGATAGTTGTTGAATGCATCCCAAAGAGCATCATTAACCATGGTATCAACGAGCTTGCCGTCGAACAGACGATAACCGGTTCTGGCCTTCATAAGGGCATAGGGAGCCATGGACATGTTCTCCGTGCCGCCTGCTACGACGATATCGGCTTCGCCGGCCTGGATCATGGCAGCAGCCATATTTACGCAGTTAAGACCGGAACCGCATACAACGTTGATGGTAACGGCGGGAGTTTCGATGGAAAGTCCGGCTTTGAGGGAAGCCTGACGGGCAACATTCTGTCCCTGGCCGGCCTGGATTACACAGCCCATGTAAACAAGGTCTACTTTTTCAGCCGGAACGCCAGCGCGCGCAAGCGCTTCCTTAATAACGATAGCACCCAGATCAGCTGCGGGTGTAGTGCCTAAGGAACCAAGCATGCTTCCGATTGCGGTACGGCAGGCGCCGGCGAGAACAACTTTCTTTGCCATTAAAATTTCCTCCTTAATGTAAAAATATACTTTGCTTAAAATAACTTTGTTATTTTTTTATCATACCAGAAAAACCGGGCATGTCAATAGTAAAACTTTATAGGTAAACCCCGTCTATTTGTAAAGCCTGCTCATTTCAGTTGAATCCTGCTTCAGTTTTCCTTCACCCTGCGCGTCTCAGGCAAGGCCACAGTTTTCCAGTACATCCACGAAGGCCGCAAGTCCCTCCTCATCCTCCTTCGAGAAGCGGTCAAACAGGGGGCTCTCGATATCCAGCACACCGATGATTTTCCCGTCCTTCCTTACCGGCAGCACGATTTCCGACCGGGAGGCGCTGTCGCAGGCGATGTGTCCGGGAAATTCGTGCACGTTGTCCACCCGCAGGATTCTATTTTCCGCAACCGCCGTGCCGCAGACGCCCTTTCCCACGGGAATCTCTATGCAGGCGGTTTTCCCCTGGAAGGGTCCAAGCACCAGCAGGTTCTCCCTTTCCAGCAGATAAAAGCCGGCCCAGTTGATATTGTCCAGTGCTTCATAAAGCAGCGCCGAGGCATTGGCCAGGTTGGCAATCCTGTAAGGCACCCCTTCCGTCAGGGATTTTAACGTGTCATTGAGTCTTTTATAATCCATGCACTGTCCTTTCCTTTCCGAAAAGCCGGATAAAGCAGTCCTCTCCTAATGCACCGATACCCGGATGACGATGACAAGCCAGATAATCATAATCACGGGTATGCCGACGACAAAGGAGGCATGCTTCGTTTTGTGGCGGAAGAAATACATCCCGATAAGGCTTCCCAGGGCACCGCCTGCGATGCTCACACCGAAAAGGGCGGCCTCGGGAATCCGCCATTCATAGTTCACGGCCCGGTTTTTGTCCGTTCCCATCAGGATAAAACCGATGATATTCATGATAATCAGATATACAAGAAGCGGTTTTGGCATAACTGTCCTTCCTTTCTGCTGCTTATATTGTAACACCTGACCTTTTCCTGTAAAGAGAAAATCCTGGCACAGGGGGGCTGAGTCAGGATTTTCAAGGGGAGTATAAAATTAATAAGGGGTTATTAATTTGTAAAAAAAATTTGGTTGAAGGGTAAATTCTTTTTACAGTCACAGATTATAATATATCCGTAACAAAAATGCAATATTTATTTTCATTTTTCTTAACGAATTTTAAGACTTTTTTCTTTATTTACCCTTATTCATACCGGAGCGCGTCGATGGGATTCAGGTTGGAGGCCTGAATGGAAGGCGCGAGGCCGAAAATAATGCCGATGGCCATGGAAAACAGTACGGCGATGATAATGGCAGGCGTACTGATGGCCACGGGAATCAGGGCCACCACCGACACCACCTTGGCCAGGACAATTCCAACCACAATGCCGATGACGCCGCCCAGGCCGCTTAGGATTACCGCTTCCGTCAGGAACTGGCCACGGATCTGGCGCTTCTTCGCTCCCAGCGCCTTCTTCAGGCCGATTTCCCTGGTCCGCTCTGTTACGGACACCAGCATGATGTTCATGACGCCGATGCCCCCCACCAGAAGGGAAATGCAGGCAATGCCGATCAGAAGGGTGTTGGTGGAGGCGGAAAGCTGCTGGATCTGGGAGGCTGCCTCCGCCAGGTCGTTACTCTTGTACTGGATGCCCGTTCCCGCCGGGAAGGTAAGGTAGCCGTTCAGGATACTCTCCGCCTTCCGGCCCACCGTGGTCATGTCGTCGGTGGACGCCGCCTTGATCACCACCGTGTAGGGCTCATCGTACTGGAAGGCCACCGGCCAGCTTGCCGAGGGAATGTAGACGCTTCCCGATCGCATATCCATGTACATGTAATAATCCTGCTCGGTTTCGATCACCGGCTCAAACTGGCTCTTTTTTCCGCAGACACCCACCACCGTAAAGGGCTCTCCCTGGATATCCAGGGTTTTGCCCACGGGGTTTTCGCCTGCAAAGCCCGAATTCACGGCGGTCTCGTCCACGATGGCTATATTCCGGCCCTCGGCCAGGTCCTTTTCGGAAAAGCCCGAACCGGCCATTATCTGCAGGCCCGCCGTCTCGAAATAATGTCCGTCGATGCCGTAGACCCGGCAGCCGGACAGGCTGTTGTTCCGGTAAAACAGGCTGTCACAGTATTCCCTCGTATGGATAAAGCTTACGTTTTCCACCTTCGGCACCGCCGCCAGCTCCTGCCGCACGGATTCGTCCAGCGCCGGCATGGCCCCGGGAAGGGTTTCATACTGCAGGTCCATGGGATAGCCGTTGTTGTTGAGGGTTACGGTTACCGTATTGGTTCCGTCGCCGATCAGGTTGTTCTTGATCTGTTCATTGGTTCCCTTGATGGTGGACACCACGGCGATAATGGCGGCGATGCCCACGATAATGCCCAGCATGGTGAGAAAGCTTCTCAGCTTGTGGGATAAAATGCCCTTAACGGACAGTCTGATATTTTCTCCCATTTCTTCACCCCATATTCTTTCCGTAGGGGAAGGCCACGGAATCCTCCAGCGTCAGGCCGGAGAGGATTTCCACCTCGTACCCCCACATGTTTCTGCCGGTTTTCACGTACTGCTTTACGGGCCGGCCCTGTTCATCCGCCTTGATGACGTATTTGCCGCCCTTGTCGCTGCGCACATACATCAGGGGAATCATGAAGGTATCCGTTTCGCCCTCCTGCATGGGGCTTATCTCACACCATTCGCCCACACGAAGCTGTACGTCCGGATCCTGCACGATGGCCACCACCGGATAATAGGAGCTGTTGGGATTGCCCCCGCCGTAATAATTGCTGTCAGAGGGAGTATCCTCCACATGGTCCACCACGGCGGTAACCATGTTGCCGGATTCGTAGCACATGACGTTCAGCATATCTCCCGGCTTTACGGTATCCAGGACCATCTCCCCCACATAGGCGGTGACCGCATAGCTGGCTTCGCCGCTGATAATGATAAGGTCGCTGCCCACGGCTGTGGAAGCCACTTCGTTCACTTTGGTCACCACGCCGTCAATGCCGGCAAGCACATTTCCGCTTTCACTGACCAGCTTATCCTGGGCAAGACGGATTTCCGCCTCCCGCAGGTCAAGCTGCAGGGAATTGAGCTCCTTGATGCCGTCGTTAATCATCCGGGCAAGCTCCGCAGCGGTATACATATAGTTCTCCCCGTCATACTCGGGATAGATGTAAATGGTTTCGTAGCGTTCGTATTCGTAAGGCGCGCAGGGCATGAACACCACCCCCGCAAAGGGAACGGCAGTCATCTCGAACATGCCGGTTTCCTCGTCGTACTTAAGGAAATCCGCAAGCTTAAGCCCTGCCGCTGCCGGGTCCTGTGAAACCCTTCTGTAGAGGGTTTCGGCCGGTTCGGGCTCCGGCTCCGGCTCCGGTTCCGGGGTTTCCCCTTCACCCTCTCCGCCTTCTCCGGGCGCCTCTCCCTCAGCCGGCGCCGCAGGGGTATCCGGCGTATCAGGGGTATCCGGCGTCACCGGATCCACGGGAACGAAAACATAGACGGAGGAAGGTATGCTCTTTCCCCGGATCAGCAGCTCACCGTAGCAGGAATTGTCCAGGTACACCGGCACGGAAAAGCTTTCTCCCGTCTCCCGCAGGGCGGAAAGAAGGGCCGGGGTCAGCTCTGACCCAAGCTCCGCCAGCACCGGTTTTTCGGCATTCATATCCGCAGCGTCAATGACCTTATTCACGGTCAGGGGACCGTGGTCAATGGTCTGCTCCTGGACGGAGGGGGCGTTTTCCGCAGGCTGGAGGTTCCTGTACCGGGCAATGTCCGCACTGGTCATCTGTATGCGGCTTTTGATGACCTCGATATCCGCTTCATCCGACTGGATGGCCAGCTGGTAGGAGGTTTCGTCGTAGCGCATCAGGACGTCGCCCTTTTTGACCGTATCGCCTTCGGAAACAAGGATTTCATTTACCAGGCCCTCCCGCAGCTTTACGTACTGGACGCCGCCGTCGGAGATATTGCCGGAATAGGTACTGTCATAGTGGTAATAATCCGCCAACATATTGACCGGTGTAAACTCCACTTCCTTATTCGTGTTTTTATGCCGCAGGTACAGACAGAGTCCGATTACCGCCGCGGCAATGACCGCAAGGACAAGGATGACTCTCAGTTTTTTCATTCCATCTCACCTCCGGACAGTCTGCCGTCCCGGATAAACATCTGTTTTTTCGCGCAGGCGGCAATTTCCTTTTCATGGGTGATCATGATGATGGTCACCCCCTCGGCATTCAGCCGGTCGAAGATTTCCATGACCTGCCGGCCGGAGGCGGAATCCAGAGCGCCCGTGGGCTCGTCCGCCAGCAGCAGGGCAGGATTTCCCACCATGGCCCGGGCAATGGCTACCCGCTGCTTCTGTCCGCCGGACAGCTGGGTGGGATTATGGTTCATCCTGTCCCCCAGGCCCATTTTCTCAAGGGCTTCCGCTGCCCTCTCCAGCCGTTCCTTCCTGGGAACGCCTGCATACAGCAGGGGAAGGGCCACGTTTTCCAGGGCGGATTCCCTGGGCATCAGGTTGAAATTCTGAAACACAAAGCCGATGGTTTTGTTCCGGATGCGGCACAGCTCATCGTCGGATTTGCCGGCGATTTTCGTCCCTTCCAGGTAATAATTCCCGCTGGTGGGCACATCCAGGCAGCCGATGATGTTCATCAGCGTGGATTTTCCCGAGCCGGAGGGGCCCATGATGGCCAGGTATTCGCCCTTCTCCACCTGCAGGTTAATGTCGAACAGTACCGGCACCTCAAGCTTTCCGTTCATATAGGTTTTATTGATATTCTCAAGCTCAAGCAGCATTTTGTCTTCAGCCCTCCGGTGTTTCGCTCACCGTTTCCGGTGCTTCACTGTTTCCCGGCATTTCTCCTTCCATGATCATGCCTTCCTCAGGCACCATGCCGTCCTCAGGCATCATACCTTCTTCAGGCATCATACCTTCTTCAGGCATCATGCCTTCTTCGGGCATCATGCCGTCCTCAGGCATCACGCCCTCTTCCATACTGCCCTCCTCCGGCGAGGTAAGGATTTCCGTGGTGGTGGCGGCGCCGGACACACAGTCGGCATCGGGCCAGGCAAGATAATCCGTAAGGGCCAGTCCGCCTGTCACCTGGTAAAGATCGGTTTCTTCGTCATATTCACCCAGGGTGACGTTTCGTTTTTCCAGTCTTTCACCCGGTGCCTTTGCCGCCCAGACGCAGGCGGAATTTTCTTCCTGTACAATCCAGCCTGAGGAAAGCCAGATGCCTTCCCTTCCGTCCGCCTGGCCCCTGTCCAGCTCGATAGTCACGTGCTGGCCCAGCATCAGGCCTTCGGTATCGTCCAGGTCCACATAGAAGCTGTATTTGGAAGCCCGCTCCCCGGAACCGCCGTAATAATACATCTGGCTGTTGTCTGCGCTTGTCTGGGTGTCGATGGCAGTAATCACGCCGCGCCAGATGGTATCGTCGATCCGGGAACGCACCAGCACCCGGTCCTCGGGATTGATTTCCATGATATTCTGCTCGGTCACCGTACCCTTGATGCGGAAGTTGCCGTCCGCCACAATGGTAATGTAGGTATTGTCCGGCATGCCCTCGGGTGTGGTGTTGGTACCGGCCGTAATATCGGCCACGTCGGCGATGGCTTTTATGGTTCCGGACATGGGGGCGGTCACCACGGCAGAATCCAGGCTGGCCTTCACCTTGTCCATCTCGGCCATCTTGGTCTTCTTGTCATATTCCGTCTGGGCAATCGTCGCCCGCAGCTGGGTAATCTGGGCAGAATAGCCGAGCTGATCCGCGGAGCTTGCGGAAGCCATCATCTTCTCCAGGGAAGCAATCTGGCTGTTCGAATCGGCAATAGTGGTGTCATACCGCTCGATCTCAATCTGCATCTGCTGGATTTTCAGGTCGATGGTCGTGGTGTCATAGGCAAAGAGGTTATCCCCCTCCTGCACCCGGTCTCCTTCTTCGACGTATACCTCCGCCAGAATCATGGTCGGGTCAAATTCCACCTTCTCTGTCTTCTGGGTTTCCACGATGCCGCCGAACCGGTTCATCAGGCTGCCGGCGGAGGCGGAGACGCTCCTGACGGACTGCACGTAAACCGGATTGCCGGAATTTCCTTTCAGGAAAAACTTAAAACACAAAAAGAGTACCGCCGCCGCGATGATGGCGATGATGATCGGTACCGCAATTTTCTTTTTTGAAGACATGATCTCCTCCTGTAGTTTACTTGTCATCCTTATTATCGCAAAAAAAAGTGACAGTCCGGTGACACTTTTATAAAGATACGCCGAAGAGTCACTTTTTTATGGATTATCGGAAATCTTCAGGCCGTGTTTCTGAATAAATCCGGATAAGACTCTTCAGAATCCGCACGGAGGTATCCATTCCCTCCACACAGCAGTGCTCGAAGGGGCCGTGGTACGCGTAGCCGCCGGTACCCAGGTTCGGACAGGGAAGGCCGTTGGCGCTGATGGTGGCGCCGTCCGTGCCGCCCCGAACGGGGAAGGAGGCAGGCTCAAGGCCGCAGCTTTTCACCGCTTCATAGGCATTTTCAATCAGATGGAAGTGCCGGCGGATGATTTCCAGCATGTTATTGTAGGAATCCTTTATCGTAAGGGTGATGACCTCGCTGCCGTAGAGGGCATTGATTCTCTCCACGGTATCCCGCATCACCTGCTTCTTCTGCTCCAGCTTGTCCGCGTCGTGATCCCGGAGGATATACACCGCCCTGGCCTTCTCCACGGTTCCGGAAAAATCAACCAGGTGATAGAAGCCCTCCCGGCCCTCCGTTGTGGCGGGGGTCTCGTCTATGGGAAGCTGCGCCGCGAACCTGGCCAGGGCGTCCGCCGCGTTGATCATACGGTTCTTCGCCTCACCGGGGTGCACGCTGAAGCCGGTGGCTTCAAGAATGGCGGAAGCAGCGTTGAAATTCTCGTATTCCACCTCGTTTTCCTGCCCGCCGTCCACGGTATAGGCAAAATCAGCGCCGAAATCGGGAATATCAAAATAATCCGGTCCCCGGCCAATTTCCTCATCCGGTGTAAAGCCGATGCAGATTTTCCCGTGAGGCGTCCCCTCCTTCATGATTTCCTCAGCCATGGTAAGGATGATGCTGACGCCGGCCTTGTCATCCGCGCCGAGGATGGTGGTGCCGTCGGAGGTAATGATGGTCTTGCCCACAAGGTTCTTCAGATGGGGGAATTTCTCCGTTTCAATCACCCTTCCGGAATCACCCAGCACGATGTCACCGCCGTCATAGTTTTCCACAATCCGGGGATTTACCTCATGATCCGCAAAATCAGACACCGTGTCCATATGGGCAATAAAGCCCAGGGCCACCCGGTCCTCATACCCCTTCGTCGCGGGGATGCTGCCGTACACATAGCCGTATTCGCTGACCCGGGCATCCTCTATGCCCATTTCCAGCATATCCCGGCAGATGATCTTCGCGATATCCATCAGCGCGGGCGTGGAGGGCACGGTGGTGCTGTTTTCATCGGAGGGGGACATGATTTTCACATATTTAAGCAGTCTTTCGCAGGCACGCATGGTTTTCTCCTTCTTTCTTCGGGATTACCCGTTATCACTGTTGTCCGTCCAGATGTGGCGCGCCGTCCAGGTTGTAGGGCGTCGTCTGGTACACGTAATAATTCAGCCAGTTGGAATACAGGTTGAAGCAGTGGGACCGCCAGGTCAGCACCGGTCCTCTGTCAGGATTGTTGTCCCGGTAGTAATTCACCGGAATATCGATCTTCAGTCCCTTGTTGACATCCCTTCTGTATTCCCCGTCCAGCGTCATCCGGTCGTATTCCGGGTGTCCCTGGACAAAGACCTTCCGGCCCTCGTCGGCTATGCCGAGGAAGAAGCCCGCATCCCGGGATTCCGCCAGCACCGTAATATGCCCGTCTGCCTCGATGTCACGGATATTGACCTCGGTATGGCGGGAATGGGGGGCGTAGAAGGTATCGTCAAAGCCCCGCACCAGGGGAATCCGGCTGTTTTTCAGTTCATGGGAAAACACACCGAACTTCTTTTCCGGAAGCATCCTTTTCCTGATGCCGTACAGGCAGTACATCGCCGCCTGGGCCGCCCAGCACTGGAACATGGTGGAGGTCACATGATCCTCCGTCCAGGCCAGGATCTCCCTGAATTCCTCCCAGAAATCCACATTCTCGTAGGCAATGTCCTCCAGGGGCGCGCCGGTGATGATCATGCCGTCAAACTTCCGGTCCCGGATCTCCGGGAAGGGTACGTAAAAGCGGTTCAGATGCAGGATCGACGTATTCTTGGATTCGTGGGAAGCCACCATGGTAAAGGTGACGTCCACCTGCAGCGGGGAATTGGACAGGCTTCTTAAAATCTGCAGCTCCGTCGCCTCCTTGGTGGGCATCAGGTTCAGCAGAAGGACCTGCAGCGGACGGATGTCCTGGTGCATCGCCCGGTCCTCATCCATGACAAATATGTTTTCTCTTTCCAGGATCTCCCTCGCGGGAAGATCGTTCTGCACTTTAATCGGCATAGTACTGCTCCGTTTCTTTACTTCTCTTCTGCTGTTTTCCTGCAGCAGGTGTTACTGTTCAGGTCAGGGCCAGGAAATCCTCCTCCGAGAGAATCGCAATGCCCAGTTCCCTTGCCTTTTTGTTCTTGGCGGACCCGGAGGTCACGTCGTTGTTGATCAGATAATCCGTATTGCCGGTCACGCTTCCGGTGACCTTGCCGCCCCGCTCCTCGATGTATTCCTTCAGGGCGCTGCGGTTGGCAAAATGTGTAACGCTTCCGGTAATTACAAAGGTTTTCCCGGAAATCGCGGTATCTGTGTTCTGAATGCTGCTGTCGGCGGGCTCCACAAAGGAAAGCACCTCTTCAAAGCTTTCCCGGTTTTTCTCATCCGCCCACCAGCCGGTGTAGGAGGCTGCCAGCACCTCTCCGATGCCTTCAATGGCCGTGAGCTCCTCCGTCGTCGCCCGGCTGAGCTTCTCCGGATCGCTGCCCAGGGCGCGGACAATCAGCTTTGCGCCGGCCAGGCCGATGCCCGGAATGCCCATACTGTACAGAAGCCTTGCGGCGTCCGTCTTTTTGGAGGCCTCGATGGCGGCCATAAGCCGGGTGAAGGATTTCTCTCCGAAGCCCTCCAGGTTCACGATGGTCTCCCGGTGTTCTGCCAGCCGGTAAATATCCGCCCGGCTGTGGATCAGGCCGTGGGCGATGAATTTCTCCAGGGTGGACTCGGAAAGGCCTTCGATATTCATGGCGTCCCTGCTCACGAAGAGGGCAAAGCTCTTGATGGCCTTGGCCGGACAGTCCGGATTCCCGCAGATAAGGGTCTGCACCTCGTTCTCCTCCATGAGGGTGGTTTCGCCGCCGCAGGCCGGACAGACCGCGGGCAGGGGGAGATTTCCGCTCTTCGTCAGGTTTTCGGATATCTGGGGAATGATCATATTTGCCTTGTAGACCTTTATCCGGTCCCCGAGTCCCAGCTGCAGCTGCCGCAGGATGGAGACGTTGTGCAGGCTGGCCCGGGATACGGTACTGCCCTCCAGCTCCACCGGGTCAAAGATGGCCACCGGATTTAAAAGGCCCGTCCGGGAGGGACTCCATTCCACCTCTCTTAAGACGGTTTCGCTTTCCTCATCCGCCCACTTGAAGGCCAGGGCATTTCTGGGAAATTTCGCCGTCCGGCCCAGGGATCTGCCGTAGGCAATGTCATCGTAGATAATCACCAGGCCGTCGGAGGGAAAATCATTTTCCGGGATCCGCCGGGCAAATTCATCCATCACTCCGTCCAGGCTGTCCGCCGTCACCGCGCGGTATTCCACCACGTCAAAGCCCTGATCGGCAAGCCACTTCATCTGGTTCTCCACGGAATTGTCAAAGTCCAGTTCGCCGGCCTTCACCAGGGTAAAGGCCTTGAACCGGACGTTGCGCTCTGCCGTAACGGCGCTGTTGAGCTGCCGCACCGAGCCGCTGCACAGGTTCCGGGGATTCTTGTACCGGGCCTCCGCTTCGGGGATTTCCCGGTTGATCCGTTCAAAATCCGTGTAGGTGATGTAGGCCTCGCCCCGCAGGATGACCTCCGCCTTCTCCGGTATGGTTAAGGGTACGCCCTTGAATACCCGGGCATTTGCGGTGATCACCTCTCCCTCCGTGCCGTTGCCCCGGGTAACCGCGCGGAAAAGCGCGCCATCCCGGTAGGTCAGCACGATGGTCAGCCCGTCCATCTTCCAGGACAGCAGGCTTTTCCTGTCCCCGATGAAGCTTTTCAGCACTTCCCTGTCCTTGGTCTTGTCCAGGGAAAGCATGGGCGCGTCATGGGTAACCTTGGGCAGGGAGGAAATGATTTCATAGCCCACCCGGGCGGTGGGGGAATCCGACAGCTGTATCCCGGTCTTCTTTTCCAGGGCCTCCAGCTCGTCGTAAAGGCGGTCGTAGGTAAAGTTGTCCATGATTTCCTCGGACTCCCCGTAATAGGCCCGGGAAGCCCTGTTCAACAGGGAAATCAGTTCCTGCATTCTTTTCTTTTCGCTGGCTTCTTCCATATTCAGCTCCTGCCGCATCTTCTTTTCAGCTCCGCAAGCTCCCTGTCCGTAAGGGGCCGCGTCTTCCCGACGGGGAGATCCCCCAGGTGCAGGTTGACGATGCGGATTCTTTTCAGGGAAACCACATGCAGCCCGGCTGCCCGGCACATCCGGCGGATCTGCCGGTTGATGCCCTGGGTCAGGGTGATGTGGAATTCACACTTTCCGCTGCGCACCACGGTGCAGGGTCTCGTATACCGGTCGATCTCCTCCAGGTACATGCCCTTCGCCATGGCCGAAAGCTGTTCTTCCGTCACCGGCCGGCTCACCGTAACCACATATTCCTTTTCGTGACCGCTGCTGCCCTTCATCAGGGCATTGATAAGGTCGCCGTCATCCGTCAGGAGAAGCAGTCCTTCGGAGGCCCTGTCCAGCCTGCCCGCGTAGGTGACGCGGACGGGAAGCTTCAGATAATCGAAAATATTTGCCTCCTCCTTGTCTGAGGAGGTACAGACCAGGCCCACGGGCTTGTTGAACAGCAGATAGGTGTTCTCCTTCGGGGGAAGGATCCGTTTTCCCTCAAGAAGGACCACGTCTCCCGGCTCCACCTGCATGCCGAATTCGGCGGGCAGGCCGTTCACCGTTACTTTTCCCTGCCGGAGAAGTTCATCGGCCTCCCGTCGGGAGGCCGCACCGCAGTGACTTAAATACTTATTGATTCGCAAACCGTTTTCGTTCTCCTGTTCGTACCGGCAGTCTTTGCTGTCCGACAGTGCCTACCGGATAATGGCTGCCAGGTCCGGATTCTCGCTGCAGACCTCTTCAAAGGCGGCCCGGATATTTTCCACCAGGGATTTGCCGTCGCTGCCGGAAAGGGCTTTGTCCATCAGTTCCCTGTACTGCCGCTGGGTTTCCTCGGAGGCAATCACATAGCTGCCGTCCTGCTGCTGCACCATGCCGAATTCCGTAAGGCCGGGAATGTCCACGTCAAAGCCGGACACCCTGTAGGTATAGGAAACCAGAACCACCGTGAAGTTATCCAGGGTCCGGTCATAGATGTAGGACCGGATGCCGCCGTAGCTCCTGTTGTAGACGCCGGATGAGATATCAGCCCGGTCCGCCTCCGTCATGGTTTCCATGAGGCCTTCCGCCGCTGCCGCATCGGCATTGTTCAGGGCATCAAAATACCCTTCGATAACAGTGGTTATATCCTCCGGGCTGTCCACCAGCTCTCCCCTCGCTTCGGGCTGTTCTTCCCCGGAGGAGGAGGCCGCAGAGGAAGCGGAGGGAACCTCGGAAACGGAGGAAACAGCCGTTTCCTGTTTTTCCGGATGTGTCTTCCTGTACTGGTTCCTTACAATAAAGAAAACCGTCAGTCCGATGGCAATCAGCACGGCAGCAAGGATCAGGTATCTTAAATTGTCCGATACCCATTCCCTGACCGGATTCTCCTCTTTCCTGGGCGGTCTCTGTCTGTTTTCATCCATTTGTATACTCCTTATTCTCCCCAAAAGCCGGCAGTCCTTTCACTGCCGAACAATGAATTCCGTATACAATAAAAGCCGGAAGAAATGCTTCCGGCTCTTATCTTCTGCCTATGACGCGTCTGGAGGGATTCGAACCCCCGCCACACGGTACCGGAAACCGTTGCTCTATCCCCTGAGCTACAAACGCAGTTTTATCCGGAGTCTGATGACTCCGGAACCGGAACCAAATGTTCCTGACTAAGTAGGTATATTAGCATAAGCTTCCGGAAATGTCAACGGAAAGAGCCTTTTTCTCCGTTTCGTACAAATAAATGCTGTCGGACAGCCGCTCGGCCGGATTTACCTCCGTACGGTTCACCCGGTACACCAGCGCCTTAAGAGCCGCCGGGTCTGTGCAGGCGGATTTCCGCAGAACAAGGCATTCGTGCACACTAGCGGGCAATAGGTAATAATCCCCGCCCAGCTTTTCACCGGCCTCCTCCAGCACGCTGTCAAACAGCATCGCGCAGGCGCCGAACATTCTCTTCCGGTTGGTCAGCACATAGACCCTCTCCCTTTCCGCCGGCTCCTCCGCAGGAAATCCCAGAAGCTCTGACAGCCGCTGCAGGGTGAATTCCGTATTTCTTTTCGTATTGTCCAGGGCAAGGGCCAGGAGCCGTCCCGGCGTCATTCCAAGCCGTCCCGCATCCTGGCGGTCCAGAAATATCCCTTCACCGCCGTTCTCCTCGCCGGGAAGGACGCAGAAGGCAGCCAGATCCAGGAATTTCCTGTGGGGATAGTTCTGCAGCAGGGCCCCGGGAAGGCTCCCGTTCACCAGCCGGATGCGGATGTCGGCGTTGTCGATAGCAGAATGGTTTTTCAGATACATAGATAGTTCCTCCTTAGACATGTCGCAGAAAGGTTTCTGCGGAAATAACAGAAAAAGAAAAGTAAAACAGAATTGGATGAAAATCCGGTAAAAGAAAAATCAAAAAAAGGAAAACAAAGAAAACTTTCAGAAATACGAAAAGAATAATAAGAAAAAGAAACTAAAAAGAACAGAAGGAGGCCCGGCGGAGTATCCTCCGCCGGGTGTCAAAAAAATTCAAGAAACCGGCATTTATACACGGCTCAGGTATTCGCCTGTACGGGTGTCGATTTTCAGCTTGTCGCCGATGTTGACAAACAGGGGAACATAGACCACGGCACCGGTTTCCACGGTGGCGGGCTTGGTAGCACCCTGTGCGGTATTGCCGGCAAAGCCGGGCTCGGTATCCGTAACCTCAAGCTCCACGAAGGTCGGGGGCTCCACGGAAAAAATGTTGCCGTTGAAGGAGCAGATCTTGCACATTTCATTTTCCTTCACGAACTTCAGCGCATCGCCGATGGTGTCCTTGCTTAAAGGTGTCTGATCATAGGTGTCCATATCCATGAAATAATACAGATCGCCGTCATTGTACAGATACTGCATATCCTTCCTGTCGATACGCGCCTGGGGGAATTTCTCCTCCGGACGGAAAGTGGTTTCCACAACGCCGCCGGTGATAATCTTCTTATACTTTACCCTGACAAAAGCAGCACCCTTTCCGGGCTTTACGTGCTGGAATTCGATAACCTGTACCGGATCGCCGTCAATTTCGATGGTTACGCCGTTTCTGATTTCGCCTGCTGAAACCATAAATAATATTCCTCCTTAATCACAGCCCTGAAGCTGCGTCCTTGTCTGATGGTATACGGAAATATACCGGTTTTTGTAATGATAACCTAATTACGCGGAATTGGCAAGCTTAAACTTCAATCTTCAGTGTCCTGCCCGCCGGCCTGTACCGGATAATTTCCACGCCTGCAGAAGCCAGCATCATCTTGGAAGCCGTGACCGACGGGGTTCCGTCGTATTTGTCGCTGTCGTAGATGACCTTCCGGATGCCGCACTGGATAATGGCCTTCGCGCATTCATTGCAGGGGAAAAGGGAAACATAGAGCTTTGCTCCCTTCAATGACCCGCCGGAATAATTCAGAATGGCGTTCAGCTCACTGTGGGTGACGTAAATATACTTGGTCTTCAGCGGATCCGAGCCCTCTCTTTCCCAGGGATATTCGTCGTCGGAACAGCCCGCGGGAAAGCCGTTATATCCCATGGAAAGGATTTTATTGTCCTCGCTGACGATACAGGCGCCGACCTGGGAATTGGGATCCTTGGAGCGCATACCGGCCAGTTTGGCAACCGCCATAAAATACTCATCCCAGGAAATATAATCTGTTCTTTTTCCGCTCATCGCTTCCTCTTTCTTACTTCGTGCCGAAGATACGGTCGCCCGCATCTCCCAGACCGGGAACAATATAGCCGTGATCGTTCAGTTTTTCATCCAGCGCGCCGACGTAGATGTCCACGTCCGGATGCTCCTCCTGCATTCTCTTCAGGCCTTCCGGCGCAGCAATAATGCACATGAAATGGATTTTCTTCGCGCCCTTTGCCTTCAGCATGGTGATGGCTGCCGTGGCGGAGCCGCCGGTGGCCAGCATGGGGTCGGTAACGAAGACGTCCCTGTTGGAAATATCCGCCGGGAGCTTGCAGTAGTACTCCACCGGCTCCAGGGTCTTCGGATCACGGTACAGGCCGATATGGCCCACCTTTGCGGAAGGAATGATGGTCAGCATGCCCTCCACCATGCCCAGGCCTGCCCTTAAAATCGGCACCACTGCCAGCTTCTTGCCCACCAGGCGTTTTGCCGTGGTCGGTCCGATGGGGGTTTCTATCTTCACGTCCTCCAGGGGAAGGTCCCTGCAGGCTTCGTAGCACATCAGCATGGCGATCTCGCCAATCAGCTCCCTGAATTCCTTGGAGCTTGTCTGTTTCTTGCGGATGATACCGATTTTATGCTGAATCAGCGGATGATCCATTATCTCTGTTCTGGCCATAGTTGTCTTTGTTCTCCTTTTCAGTCCTCTATCTTTGCAATTCTTCTTTTATGCCGTTCCTCGTCGGAAAAAGGCGTATCCAGGAAAATATCCGTGATCATCGTTGCCAGTCCCGGTCCGACGGTACGTTCGCCCATGCACAGGACGTTTGCGTCGTTGTGGGACCTGGTGGCTTCCGCGGAAAAGCAGTCCGAAACCACAGCCGCACGGATACCCCGGAATTTGTTGGCGGTCATGGACATCCCGATGCCGGTGCCGCAGATAAGGATGCCCTTATCGCATTCCCCGGAAAGGATGGCCTCGCAGGCCTTCTTCGCAAAATCGGGATAATCCACGGATTCGGACGAAAAGGTACCGAAATCCCTGTAGCTTAACCCCCGTTTGTCCAGATGCGCCTTAACAACCTGCATTAACGAATAGCCTCCGTGGTCGCAGCCTAAAGCTATCATATGAACCTCCTTATATGAAAAATGTGTATTGCCTTTATCAAGAGAAATGATGTTCCGGCCTTCCGTCTCTATACCTGCAGAACCCTGTGGCCCGCAGCCTTAAGCAGCCGGTTCATGATGGCCGGCCCGATGCTTCCGTCGGAAAAGGCCTCGGAATAAATGACCTCGATGCCGTCCTCGTCCAGCTGGCGCAGTACGGCAAACAGGGAAGCGGCTATCTCCTCCTCCTTCTGCCTGCTGCCCAGGGTATAGACCCTGCCGCGGTAAAAGGCGGCGGTCTCCGACGCGCAGAGCACGGCGCAGCTTTTTCCGGCCTCCTCCGCCTCCTTTGTCAGCCGGTTGATGGCGGCGATGACCTGCTCTTTTTCCCCCTCCACAACGGTCAGGCTGCCCTTCGGGGCATAATGCCGGTATTTCATCCCCGGCGCCTTCGGACGGATGCCGCTTTGCTCCGGAATAAGGCCCGGATCCATGCGCACTGAGGGAATGAGCGCCTTCAGGTCCTCCAGGCTGATATAGCCGGGACGCAGCACCGCCGGTACCTCCGAGGAGAAATCCACGATGGTGGACTCCAGTCCGATATCCGCGTCCCCGCCGTCAATGATGGCGTCAATCCGGTCTCCCAGATCCTCGATGACATGGGCCGCCCTTGTGGGGGACGGTCGTCCGGAAAGGTTGGCGCTTGGCGCGGCCACAAAGCCACCCGCCGCCAGAATCAGGGCGGAAGCCACCGGATGGGAGGGGAAACGCACGGCTACGGTATCCAGGCCCCCGGTCGTGGCATAGGGAACAATATCGGTTTTCGGGAAAATCATGGTTAAAGGGCCCGGCCAGTACCGCTGTGCCAGAAGCCGGGCTTCGGAAGGAATGCTTCCTGCGATCTTTTCCAGATCGGACATCCGGGCGATATGCACGATCAGTGGGTTGTCGGAGGGCCTGCCCTTGGCGGCATAGATCTTCTCCGACGCTTCCGGGTCAAGGGCATTGCCCCCGAGGCCGTACACCGTCTCCGTGGGAAAGGCCACCAGGCCTCCCTGCCTGATGATGTCTCCCGCCTGCTGTATGTCCTCTTCCGTCGGCCTGTCGGGCGGCATCCTGAACAGCTTCGCTCTCATGGCTTCCTCAGAAACCGATCTTGTTGTCCAGGGTTTCCAGTTCGTCGAGTCTGGCGCTCAGGTTCCGGGAAATAATATCGCCCTCTTCCCCGCTTTTTTCCAGTTCGGGGACCTTCATGCCGGGGTCTTCCTCTTCCGGTTCCTCTTCCTCAAAGTCCTCTTCTTCCTCTTCGGCTTCCTCCAGGGATTCCGCAAGCCTTCTGGCCGCTTCGTCTCCATCGTCCTCCTCATTGGCCTCGTCGGCCTCGTCGAAGTCTTCCTCTGCCGCTTCCTCTTCCACATCCTCTTCGTCGAAGGGTTCACCCTCTTCGTAAATGGGGAATTCGGGGACTTCCTCCTGGATCTGGCGGACCTTCTTCACAGTGCCGGAGAACTCCTTCTGCAGGTCGTTGACCATCTCCGTCATCCTGTCCAGCTCTTCCCGGATGGCGTTGTAGCAGCGGCTGCCTTCCTCGAGGGTCTTTTTCACCTCTTCTCTGGCCTTTGCGGTGCATTCCTCCGCTTCAGCCTTCGCGTCGCTTACCACCTTTTCCGCTTCCAGTCTGGCACTTTCCAGGATCTCATCGGCTTCCGCCTTCGCAGCCTCCACCTGCTTCGCAGCTTCTTCTGCGGCTTCGCCCTTGATCCGCTCTGCCTCGGCAGCTGCCTCCGCAACGATCTTCTCGGAACGTTTTCCCGCATCATTGATGATGCCGCTTAAGTCGGAATAGCTGGCCATATAGCTTTCATATTTGGACCTGATATTATCCTGGAGCTGTCTGATTTCGCTTTCCTGGCTGCTCATGGCCGCCTGAAGCTCTTCAAATCTTTTCTGTACGGCAGCCTCGTCAAATACATTGTTCTCCATTGTCGGATTATCCATTGAAATCTCCTTTCCTTACTGCCCCAGGTACTGTTCCCAGGTTGTCCATATGTTGTTTGATTCAAATCCGATTCTCCATGCGGCAGCTCCCGCCAGCCCGTATTCCGATACGAGGTCCAGCCGTCTGCCCATGGAGGTTTCCTCTTCCATCCAGATGCTGTATCTGCAGCTGCTGTCCTCGCCCGTTCCGGTGTACTGTCCCACCGCTTCGTCGAAGTACAGCGTTATTCCGTGTTCCTGTACAAAAGCCTCCGCCGTCTCCATGGTCAGGGCAGCGCTTTTAAGGCCCGGTTTTCCCATTTCCTCCGTCCACCCCCTGGTGTAGAAGGGAACGCCGAGAATCACCCGGGAGGCAGGCACCTCCGCAAGGGTCGCCTCGATGCCCTGCCGCACAAAGGGAAGGGAGGCCACGGAGCCGGCCGCATCGGAGGATGCGGTATGCTCGTCGTAGGCCATCACCACCAGGTAGTCCACGATTTCCGCCTGGGCCTTCCGGTTGTAGTAGCCCGTGTAGGCGGGAACGAAATTGTCCACCGACACAATCAGGCCCCGGGTGTGGGCCGCAGCCGTCAGTTCCCGCAGGAACTGCAGGAAATCATGGGCGCCGGCAGCCTTTACCATCTCCAGGTCCACGTTGATGCCCTCAAAGCCGAAGGCATCCGCCGCAGCCATCAGCTGCTCCGTTATCCTCTGTCTTGCGGCGTCATCCGCCAGGACCTCGCCCGTTTCCGCACTTTCCGCAAAGGTATCCGTAAGGCTCGGCCAGACGGCGATACCCTCTTTTCGGGCCGTATCCATGTAGGCCGTATCCGCAAAGGAGGTCAGGTTTCCGTCCCCGTCCGCGGCGAAAAACCAGGTGGGGGAGATCACATTGAGGCCCCTTGTCTCTTCCAGATAAGCCGATAGATAGGCATTGTTTTCCGGCATGTCCACATAATGCCAGACCATGCTCACGGGAAGCTCTGCGTCGATGTTCCGGAAGACAAACCGTTCCTCCGGCTCCAGATAAGCATCGGCGGCATTTGCCGTGTCCACATTTTCCTGCTGTACATAGCCGCTGTATCCGGAAGGTGTATAGGCCTTAAGCCAGCCGGAGGGCTGCTCGATCCAGTAGACCGTATCGTCCTTCACCAGTCCGGTCACCTTATTGCCGCCGCCGGCCTTTGTGCGCAGGGGCGTATCCTTTGTCACCAGGGCTGACTTCACATCCTGCACCGGTGTTCTGACCACCAGCCGGGCCGGGTCCGCATACTGTGAAACGGCCAGTCTCCCGTTCTCCTCCAGCACCGCAGCGCTGATGTACAGTGTATCTTCCTGCTCCAGGAACAGCTCCGGCTGCTGCTGCCGGCTCCAGGTCAGGGTTTCTTCGGGAAGCACCATGCACAGGCTCCCGTCGTTCTTAAGATAATAGCCGGCGTCCAGCTCACGCCACAGCGTATCGTAAGGTATATATATCGTTCCCTCAGACACGATTCCCTTCTTTTCCAGGACGTTCCCGTCCACCACGATGGCGGCCTCCTGCCCGGAAACGCCGAAATACTCCCGGGGACTTAAGGTTCTTCCCGATGAAATCCTGCTGAGGAAAAAGGCGGCGCCCAGGACGATAATCACGACAATAATGACAAACCTGGGCATTGCGGCCTGTTTTTTCTTCATGCAAATCCTCCAGAATCATTATGGAACGGGGAAAAGGCGGCTGCAGACCGCACCCCTCCCATTCTCTGCTTCATTATGCGACATGAAGGCCAAAACTGCAAGACAAAATATTGTCATTTTCACAATTTCTGTTACCGTATATGGTATTTCGTCATATTTCACAGTTATTTGACAATCCGCCCATTGTAAAAAACGGCTTTCTGTTATATACTCATAGACAAGTAATATACCATGCACTTTTTGTAACCGAAGGGTCCGGCTTTATGGCCGGCATACACATATATACACGAGGAAATCATGAAGATAGAAAAAGTCAACGAGAATACCATCCGGTGCACGCTGACCTCGGAAGAGCTGATCAGCAGGCAGATACGGATATCCGAGCTGTGCTACGGCACGGACAAAATCAAGGCACTTTTCCGCGACATGATGATCCAGGCAAGAAATGACCTTGGCTTCGATATCCGCAACGTGCCCCTGATGATTGAGGCCGTGCCCACCCCCGATGCCCTGGTTCTGGTCATTACAAAGGTGGAGGATCCCGAAGAGCTGGATACCCGGTTCTCCCGCTTCTCTCCCGGCGGAACCGACGTGCTCCCGCCGCCGGATCTGGCCGGCGCGGACAATATGCTGAGCCTTTTCAACAAACTGAAGGATGCCCGCAAGCTTATCGAAGGCAGCGAGCCCAAGGGACTGCCGGGCGGCAGTGCCGGTCCGGCCCACACCGGACGCAGAGAGCAGGAGAAAGCGCCCTCTGCCGAGATTCCGGAACCGCCCATCGACATGATCCGGGCCTTCCGCTTCCGTTCCCTGGATGACCTCATCCGGGCTTCGAAGGTTATCGGCGGCCGCTATGCGGGGGACAACGTCCTTTTCCGCACGGATTCCGCCTTCGGCTACCAGCTGATGATTCATTCCAGGGATGTCTCCCCCGAGGAGTTCAACAAGGTCTGCAACATTCTTTCCGAATACGGACAGAACGCCATGTGCACGCCCGCTGCGGAATATGCCCTGCGGGAACACGGGCTTACCCTGATTGGCGCGGATGCCCTGGGCGTCTTAAGCACCATGTAACGGGTGCCCGAGACAGAACGTAAAACAAAAAACGGGGACGGTTCTTTTTACAAGGACCGTCCCCGTTTTTCTGCGTTTACCTGTTTTATTTGTCTGTCAGGTAGGCTTCCACCATCTTCATCGCTGTCTCTTCATCTGCACCGTCAGCAGAAACCATCACACTCTCGCCCGTATCCAGTCCGAGAGTCATCATGCCCATAATGCTCTTGGCATTGATTTTCCGGGTACCGCTCTCAATATAGATTTCACTCTCAAACTGATTGGCAACCTGAACAAGCATCGCAATCGGTCTGGCATCGAGACCGTCCGAAATCATGATTCTGACCGGTTTTTTGATCATTTCGCATCCTCCAGCGTTATATTGCCATGTAAAGTCCCTGCAGACTTCACTTATTTACGAATTACGCATCTTTCCGGCAATGGCGCTTATCCGCCGCAGCCGGTGATTGACCCCGGATTTACCTATCGGCGGGTCATGCAGCTGCCCCAGTTCCTGCAGGGAACACTCGGGATATTCTATCCTAAGTCGGGCCGTTTCGTCAAGTCCATTTGGTAAAGAATCAATTCCCGATTTTTCGCTGATGAGCAAAATGTCCTCGATTTGCCGGGCGGAGGCATTGGCTGTTTTGTGAATATTTGCCGTTTCGCAGTTCACCTTACGGTTCACATTTCCCCGCATTTCCCGGATAATCCGGGCATTTTCCATCTCCAGCATGCCCTTTGTGGCGCCCATATACCCCAGAAGATCGGAGATGCCCTCGCTGCCCTTCACGTACACCACGAAGGTGCCCTTCCGGGTCACGATTCCCGCCTTGATGCCCAGACGGGCAATCAGCTCCTGCACCTCCTCCGCCAGGGACTCGCTTTTGCAGCTGATCTCAAAATGATAAAACCTGTCGGGATTGCTTAAGGTGCCGCCCGCCAGGAAAGCGCCCCGCAGGCAGGCGCGCACGCAGCATTCCTTTCTGGCAAAGGTCAGGAGGGAAAGCGCCTGCTGCCCGTCCGGGCCGAACAGGTCGGCAAAGGCCTCCGGACACTGTGAAAAAGGCAGGGTCAGGGTCAGGCTGTCGCCGCCGCGGCTTCTTTTCTCCTTATGCATTTCCGGCTCTTTTCCGTAGAGCCTGTGCACCAGGCGTGCAAGCAAGGCGGCAGCCGCTTCATTATCCGTATGCCAGAGAAGGACGGGCGCATCGCCCCTACGTAAAGTCCCCGAAAAGGACGTAAGACTGGCCAGAAGGGCCAGGCGGCAGTGTCTTTTTCCGTCCGGCGCTTTGGCCAGTTCCAGTTTGATTTCCGATGAAAATGACATGTTAAAACCCTTTTATCACAGCATCTCTGTCCAGATCCCGGTGCTCCAGCTTCAGGCCGTAGTTCTTGTTCTCCAGAAGATGCGCATACAGCTCGTTGGCAATGGTCACCGAACGGTGTCTTCCGCCGGTGCAGCCGATGGCCACCACCAGGGAATTCTTGCCCTCGTCCACATAGTGGGGAAGAAGGTAGTTGAGCATGGCCGTCAGCTGGGTGACATAGGTCTGGGCCAGCTCGGACTGCATGACGTACTCCGCCACCTCCGGATCGTTGCCGCTTTTGGTCTTCAGCTCCTTCACATAGTAGGGATTAGGCAGGAAACGCACGTCCATCACGATATCCGCATCCGCGGGTATGCCGTTCTTGAACCCGAAGGACATCACATTGACCACCAGGTTTTTGAACCCTGAATCCGCCACGAAGATACGGTCCAGCATCTGCCGCAGATCCCTGGTCAGCAGGTGGCTGGTGTCCAGGATATAGTCCGCATGCTTTTTAAGCGGGTCGATTTTCTTCCTCTCCTCGGCAATACCTGTCCCCAGCTTTCCGCCCTTCCCCGCCAGGGGATGATTGCGGCGGCTTTCCTTATACCGCTGCAGGATGACGCTGTCAGAGGCGTCAAGGAAAAGGATTTCATAACGGACGTTGTTCTTTTTCAGTTCGTCAAGCCCGGGCCGAAGGTCGGCAACGAGCCCGCTGCGCACATCCATGCCCAGGGCAATATACTCGTGGTCCTCGCTTTCGGAAGACAGCAGCATGACCACGAAGCTTTTCAGCATGGAGGCAGGCAGGTTGTCCACGCAGAAATAGCCCGCGTCCTCCATCATCTTCAGCGCCACGCTCTTGCCGGCTCCCGACATTCCCGTGATAATGACAAATCTTGAGATCATCACCGCTCCTTGTTCTTCAGATAAACTTAATCTCCGGCTCCAGGGTTACGCCGTACCTGTCCTGTACGGTCAGAATAATATGATCAATAAGCTTACGGACATCACCTTCCGTGGCCCCGCCCGTATTGATGATGAAGCCGGCATGTTTTTTGGAAACACAGGCTCCGCCTATATGATACCCCTTCAGGCCGGCATCGGCAATCAGTTTACCCGCAAAATATCCTTCCGGCCGCTTGAAGGCGCTGCCGGCGCTGGGATACTCCAGCGGCTGCTTTTCCGCCCGGGCCCGGGCAAGCTCCTGAATTCTCTCTTTTATAAGCTCCGGTTCCTTTTCCCGAAGCTGCAGTCTGGCGGACAATACCACCGGACCGCCGTTTTTGATGATGCTGGTCCGGTAGCCCAGCGCCAGCTCCTCCACCGGCAGCGTCCTTGTTCCCTCCTCGGGGAAATACACCTCGGCGGACAGGACCACGTCCTTCATCTCTCCGTCATAGGCGCCGGCATTCATGGTGATGCCGCCCCCTAAGGTACCGGGTATGCCTGCGGCAAATTCCAGGCCGCCAAGCCCTCTTTTCGCCGAGGAAAGGGCCAGCTCGGAAAGCAGGGCCCCGGCTGCGGCCGTAAGGACGGTACCGTCAAAGGAAAAGCCGTTCATCTCCCCGGTATAAAGGATAACGCCGCGGAAGCCTTCATCCTTTACCAGCAGGTTGGTTCCCCTGCCCAGGATAAAATAAGGCAGCCCCTCCTGCCGGCAGAAGGCCACAAGCTCTGTAAGCACGGCAGGATCTTTTACGGTAATAAAGCAGTCCGCCGGACCGCCGATGCGGAAGCTGGTGTGCTTCCGCATCGGTTCCTCCCGGCGAACCGCTTCTTTTCCGGCTATAGAACATAAACGCTCAAAAGACACGTCTGTCATAGTCACCTCGTCAGTATTTAATCTCTCCATGGTAATCCTGCAGGGATTCCACCTCTGCGGCCTCATGGCTCTTCATATACAGGATGCCCTCCGCCGTTGCCCTGGCTGCCGCCATGGTGGTGATATAGGGGATCCTGTTCTTGATGGCGGCCTTTCTTAAGTAGGCGCCGTCATGGACACTGATCTTGCCTGAGGGCGTATTGACCACCAGGGCGAAGTCGCCGTTGGTCATCTTATCCAGGATATCCGGCCGGCCTTCATTCAGCTTGTAGACCTCTTCCACCTCCAGGTCGCAGCTTCTCAAAAGCATGCAGGTACCCTTCGTGGCGGCCAGCTTCATGCCTGCCCGTGCAAAGATGGCGGCAATCTGCGCCACCTCGGCCTTGTCCCGGTTATTGACGGAAAACAGCACGGTGCCGCTGGTGGGCATCGTGGAGGACACGGCCTCCTGGGCTTTCAGGAAGGCTTCGCCGTAGGAGTGGGAAAGGCCCAGCACCTCGCCGGTGGAACGCATCTCGGGCCCGAGGATCGGATCCACCTCCTGGAACATATTGAAGGGGAAGGCGGCTTCCTTTACGCCGTAATAGGGGATGTCGCCCTTCTTCATCTGCGGCAGCGGAGACGGTCTTCCGGTCAGCTCGGAGGTGATGATGTCCGTGGCAATGGGCACCATGCGGATATCGCAGACCTTGGAAACAAGGGGCACGGTTCTGGATGCCCTGGGATTGGCCTCCAGCACGTATACCACGTCGTTCTCGATGGCGTACTGCATATTCATCAGGCCGCGGACATGCATGGTTTCCGCGATCCTCTTGGTATAGTCTTCAATAATCCGCACATTTTTCTCGGAAATATGGGCGGAGGGAAGGATGCAGGCGGAGTCACCGGAATGTACGCCCGCCAGCTCGATATGCTCCATGACTGCGGGAACAAAGGCATGCTCGCCGTCGGAGATGGCGTCGGCCTCACATTCCATGGCATTGTTCAGGAAACGGTCGATGAGGATGGGCCGGTCGGGGGTAACGCCCTCGGCAGCCAGCATGTATTCCTCCATGCTCTCGTCGTCATAAACCACTTCCATGCCCCGGCCGCCCAGTACATAGGAGGGACGTACCATCACGGGATAGCCGATGCGGGCGGCAATGGCCTTGGCTTCCTCCACGGTGGAGGCCATGCCGGATTCGGGCATGGGAATCTCCAGCTTCTCCATCATGTTCCGGAACAGGTCCCTGTCCTCGGCCATATCGATAACGGAGGGAGAGGTACCCAGGATCCTGACACCGTTTTCCTCCAGCTGGGCCGCCAGGTTCAGGGGCGTCTGTCCGCCGAACTGGGCAATCACGCCCAGAGGCTGCTCCTTTTTGTAGATGCTTAAGACGTCCTCAAGGGTCAGGGGCTCGAAATACAGCTTATCCGAGGTATCGTAGTCGGTGGATACGGTCTCGGGATTGCAGTTGACGATGATGGTTTCAAAGCCCAGGTTCTTTAAGGCCTTGGCCGCATGCACGCAGCAGTAGTCAAATTCGATGCCCTGGCCGATACGGTTGGGGCCGCCGCCCAGGATCATGACCTTGGGCCGGTCCGTCTTCACGGGATTCTTATCCGTTCCGTTGTAGGTGGAGTAATAATAGGCGCTGTCCACGGTACCGGATACATGCACGCCTTCCCAGTTCTCCTCCACGCCCAGCGCGATGCGGCGGTCGCGGATATCCTTTTCGGGAATCTCCAGCAGGATGCTTAAATACTTATCGGAGAAGCCGTCCTTTTTCGCCCGGATGAGCAGATCATCCGCCGGCAGGCCGCCCTTGTGGGCAAGCAGCGTCTCTTCCTCCTCCACCAGCTCCTGCATCTGGGTAAGGAAGTATTTCTTAATCTTCGTAATGTCATGAAGGGTATCCACGGAGGCGCCCTTGCGCAGGGCCTCATACAGCTGGAAATACCGCTCTGAATTGGGTGTGCGCACCCTGGTCAGCAGCTCATCCAGGGACAGGTCGTGGAAATTCTTTGCAAAGCCCAGACCGTAGCGGCCCGTTTCCAGGCTGCGGATGGCCTTCTGGAAGGCTTCCTTGAAGGTTCTGCCGATGCTCATGACCTCGCCCACGGCCCGCATCTGGGTGCCCAGGGCGTCCTTGACATCCTTGAATTTCTCAAAGGCCCAGCGGGCGAACTTCAGGACGATGCCCTCCCCGTCGGGATAGTATTTGTCCAGGGTGCCGTATTTGCCGCAGGGAATCTCATCCAGGGTAATGCCGGTGGCCAGCATGGCGGAAATCAGGGCAATGGGGAAGCCGGTGGCCTTGGAGGCCAGCGCGGAGGACCGGGAGGTCCTGGGATTGATTTCGATAACCACGATCCGGTCGCTTACCGGGTCATGGGCAAACTGCACGTTGGTGCCGCCGATAACCTGTACGGAATCCACGATGGCGTAGGCCTGCTTCTGCAGCCGCTCCTGCACCTCTTTGGAAATGGTCAGCATGGGAGCCGCGCAGAAGGAATCTCCCGTATGCACGCCCATGGGGTCGATATTTTCGATGAAACAGACGGTGATCATCTGGCCCTTGCTGTCCCGGACAATTTCCAGCTCCAGCTCTTCCCAGCCGTAGACGGATTCCTCCACCAGGACCTGTCCCACAAGGGAGGCCGCCAGGCCTCTGGCACAGACGGTTTTCAGTTCTTCCTTATTATAGACAAGGCCGCCGCCGGCGCCGCCCATGGTGTAGGCCGGACGCAGGACCACCGGATAGCCGAGCTCTGCGGCGATATCCAGGGCATCCTCCACGGAATAGGCCACCTTGCTTCTCGCCATCTCAATGCCCAGGGCATTCATCTGGTTCTTGAAGGCCACCCGGTCTTCACCCCGTTCAATGGCGTCCACATGCACACCGATAACCTCTACGCCGTATTTCTGCAGTACGCCTGCCGTATACAGCTCTGAGCATAAATTAAGCCCTGACTGTCCGCCTAAATTCGGCAGCAACGCGTCGGGGCGCTCCTTTGCAATGATCTGTTCAAGCCGGGAAACATTCAACGGCTCAATATAAGTAACATCTGCTGTTTCGGGATCGGTCATAATAGTAGCCGGATTGGAATTAACCAATACGATTTCATATCCTGCATTCTTCAGCGCCTTGCAGGCCTGAGTGCCGGAATAGTCAAACTCACAGGCCTGACCAATGACAATGGGGCCCGAACCGATGATCATGATTTTATGGATGTCTGTTCTCTTCGGCATGTTCTTCCCTCCAAAATTACTTTGTAACTATTATACTGAAGAAATGAAATTACGCAAGAGAAAAAGGGAGAAAAAAATCCACAGGATTCTCCCTTATTCTCTGTGTAAAATCAGACAATATGTTCCACACGGATGGTATCTGTGCTGCCGGGCACGCCTGCCTGGCGGCCGCCGGTAAGCACCACCACATCCCCGGGCACAAGTCCCAGCAGGCGTTTGGCCACAGCCGCACCGTTGTCCAGGATATTTTCCAGGGTGCTGCGCTTCCCGGCCAGGTAGGGCGTCACGCCCCAGGTCAGGGCCAGCTTGTAGTATGCCTTCGAATCCGAGGTAATGCCGATGATATCCACGGGACAGCGGAACCGGCTTACCATTCTGGCGGTGATGCCGCTGATGGAGCTGATGCTTAAGGCCTTCGCCCCCAGGTCCACCGCGATGCTGCAGGCCGCGTGGGAAATGGCATCCATGACGGAGGAGGTACGGATAACCGCCCGTTTAAAGGAATTGCGGTAATCGATGACGCTTTCCGTATAGTTAATGACGCTGGCCATGGTTTTCACTGCCTCCACCGGATAGGCGCCGGAGGCGGTTTCCCCGGAAAGCATCAGGGTGGATGCCCGGTCGTAGACCGCATTGGCCACGTCGGAGACCTCTGCTCTCGTGGCCCTGGAATCGGTAATCATGGATTCCAGCATCTCCGTGGCGATGATAACCTCTTTGCCCCGGGCATTGCAGACGCGGATGAGCTGCTTCTGGTAGAAGGGCACCTCGGAATAATCCACCTCCACGCCCAGATCTCCCCTGGCCACCATGACCGCATCCGCCACCTCGCAGATTTCCTCGATGTTGTTAAGGCCCAGGCGGTTCTCAATCTTTGCGATAATGTTGATATCCCTGCCGCCGTTGTCGTCCAGGAATTGCCGGATGGCCAGCATATCCTCCTTGTCGCTGACAAAGGAAGCCGCCACCAGGTCCACATCCTCCCGGATGCCGAAGAGCAGGTCCGCCTTGTCCTTTTCGCTTAAAAACTCCATATGCAGCCGCACGCCGGGGACGTTAACCCCCTTGTTGTTCCGCAGCTCGCCGCCGGTCACAACCCGGCAGAGGATATCCTCTCCTTCCGTCTTTTCCACCTTCATGACGATGTGGCCGTCGTCTGCATAGACCGTATCCCCCGGGGAAAGTTCAGAGGGCAGGTTCTTATAGGTGACGGACACCTGCCGGCTGTCCCCCTCCACCTCTCTTGCGGTCAGGGTAAATTCACTGCCGTTTTCCAGGAAGGCGCTGCCCTCCTTAAAGGTTTTCACCCGGACCTCCGGGCCTTTTGTATCCAGAAGGATGGCGATGGGCAGCCGCAGTTCCTCCCGGACCTCCTTGATGGTTTCGATAACCGCCGCATGGCTTTCATAATTCCCGTGGGAGAAATTCAGCCTTGCCACATTCATGCCGGCCAGGCACATGGCCCTTAAGGTCTCCCGGTCAGAGCTGGCCGGTCCGATGGTGCAGATGATTTTTGTTTTTCTCATGAATGGTTCTCCTTACCGCTTATTCCTTCCCCGGGACAGCGGTAAGCCTGCATATCTTCTGCCCTGATGAGGAAAATTTTTCTTCGTATTCTGTCATGATGTTGCCCTCGCAAAGGACGGGGTCCCCGTGCAGGTCACGGGTCAGGGACGTTATGGTCCAGCCGTTTTCCGAAAAGCTTTCCACCGACCACTCGAAAAGGCCCGTATTGTCCGTCTTGAAGGCCACCTCTGCCCCCTCCTTTAAAATCAGCCGGTACCGGGCCAGAAAACGGTCCGAGGTAAGCCTTCTTTTGGCATGCCTGTCCTTGGGCCAGGGGTCGGAGAAGTTAAGGTAAATGCCCGCCACCTCTCCCGGGGCGAAAATATCCGTAAGATAGGTGGCGTCAAACCGGAGAAAACATAAGTTTTCCGGGGCAGCCTCTCCAAGCGCCTCCGCCTTTTCCAGCGCCCGGATCAGGACGCTGCTGTACATCTCGATGCCGATATAATTGTTACCGGGATTGCGGGCGGCGCATTCCATGAGGAACTGTCCCTTGCCCATGCCGATTTCCAGGTACAGGGGATGGTCGTTCCCGAAGAACTCCTTCCATCTGCCCTTCCACTTTTCCGGCTCCTGAACGCAGAACCGGTTTTCCGCTATTTTCTCCCGGGAACCCGGGATATTCCGAAGTCTCATCTGCTGTCTTCCTGTCAGTTTAATGGTTTTCAGGCATCATTGCGCGGCATGATTGGTCATGTAATCGTCGTACCATGCCAGATACGGGTAGGCATTGCCCTCCTCATCCAGGATGATCAGTGAGGGATCCATCATGCTGCCGGCGTTGAGGAAACGGAAGGTAATGCTTCCGGGACCGTCAACCACCGTTCCGTCCACTTCGACGATGCTGTTCCAGTTTACGGTCACTTCATTTTCCCCGGTCAGGAAGGCTTCCGCCTCCAGATCCGTCTGGGTGCCGTCCAGGAAATGCAGCACCGGCAGTCCGACGGTTGTCCCCTTCGTGTCATTCCAGTTAAGAGAAACGTCAATAATGTTCATGAAGGCATCCTCATCCTTGATGATGGATCCGGTGAGGTCATAGGTACCTCCTTCACCCCGGGCGATGGCCCATTTCTGCTGCGGCAGCAGCGTCACCGTTCCGCCGTTCACATTTTCCATTACCAGGCTGTCATTCTCAAACCGGAGGTTATATACCTGGGGCTCTGCATCTTCATAATACTCCAGTGTAAAGTCGTCCTTAAGTCCGCGAACCTGCCGGCAGGTCATGACATTTCCCTCTACGGTATAGGTGTAACGGAACCGGTTGTAAACCGCGCCGTCTTCCCCGATGAGGGACATGTCCGCAAGGGGCGTATTGTACAGCTCCACAATATTTTCCAGAAGCGCATCTGCATCCTCCGGATGCTCTGCCTGAAGCCTCCCGTTCAGAGCAGCCCAGTCATCCCTTGTGTGGAGCCATGTCGTATCCTTACCCAGGGAGGTAGCCCTGCCGCAGGTCATGGCCACGGGCACCGAGCTGACCGCACGGCTTAACACATGGTTGGTCTCTCCGGTGTGAAAGGTCATATCCGGGATCTCGTCGAATATCCTTTTATCGCAGCCGTCGCTGCCGTCAAAAAATATGCTATTGTATCGACCGAACAGGAACCAGTCGGCGATGCTTCCGTCCGCTTCCGTCTTATCCGGCCTGTCCATTTCCCTGTACAAGGCTACATCCACTGCCACGGGCTGCACCTTCACTTCCTCTGCTGAAGACTGTGCCTGTTCCGCTGCCGAAGACTGTGCTTGTTCCCCGGCCGAAGACTGCGTCTCCGCTGCAGAGGCACTCTTCGAAGCCGTATCGCTGTCATTTTTCCCGCCGCAGCCTGCAAAAAGCGCTGCAGCCATTATCCCGGCCAGTGTCATTGCCGCAAATCTGTTCTTCATCCTTTATTGCCTCCGTCTTTCCTTTATAAAGCCTGTTCCGGGGCAGCTTCTCCCCGTCTGTATGAAAGAACGTGAACAATATACCACAACCGGCGGCCGCGATCAATTTTTTAAATGTACAGATTTCTGAACCATGGATTCACCTGCCCCGGTTGACGTTATCAAAATCTTCGTCGATTTGTCCAATCATAAGCAAATACAGGGCTTTTTGACAAAGTTTTCCACTTTATCCACAATTTCGCCCTGATTCTCCCCGAAAAGAAAGTCCCGAAAACCTTTGTTTCCGGGACTTATCCACAGTTTCCACATTTTTTTGTGGAAACCTCGGTTTTACATAACGCAGGATTTATCCTGACCTTTGGTTAAATTGCACATAACGAAATACGGAAGTTTACGGTTCCCTTAAAGGCTGTTTTTACTTAAAACAGGGTATCCGAATCCAGGATAACCGTAAAGGGACCGTCGTTAAGCAGGCTGACCTTCATGTCCGCGCCGAAGACGCCTCTTTCCACCTTCGGGAAGTATTTTCCCGCCTCCGCAAGCACAAACTCGTACAAAGGCTCCGCCGTCTCGGGCCTGGCCGCATCGGTAAAGCCGGGCCGGTTGCCGTGGCGGCAGTCGGCGTACAGGGTGAACTGGGAAATGATCAGGATCTCTCCGCCCACGTCCGCGGCTGACAGGTTGGTTTTCCCCGCACTGTCTTCGAAAATCCGCAGGCCGCAGGCCTTTTTCACCATTTTCACCGCGATGGCTTCGTCATCCGTCCCCGAGATGCCGCAGAGGATAAGGAGGCCTTTGCCGATGGAGCCGTGAACCTGTCCGTCTATGGTGACGGACGCATGACTGACACGCTGGATTACAAACCGCATAGGCTGCCTTACTTGTAATTGACGATCTTCCCGAAGTCAGCCTTCAGGGAAGCGCCGCCCACCAGGCCGCCGTCGATATCCGGCATGGCGAAAAGCTCCGCCGCATTGCCTGCGTTTACGCTGCCGCCGTACTGGATGCGGATGGCTTCCGCGGTTTCCTCATCGTACATCTCGCAGATGCACCGGCGGATGCCCTTGCAAACCTCTTCCGCCTGATCGGAGGTGGCGGTTTTGCCCGTTCCGATGGCCCAGATGGGCTCATAGGCGATAACCGCGGTCATGGCCTGCTCCTTCGTCACGTTCAGGAAGCCCACCTTTACCTGCTGGCGGATAAAGTCCATGGTGATCCCCTGCTCTCTCTGGGCCAGAGTTTCCCCGCAGCACATGATGGGGGTCAGGCCGTGGGCAAAGGCGCAGAGCACCTTTTTGTTGACGTCCTCATTGGTTTCGTGGAAATATTCCCGTCTTTCGGAATGGCCGAGGATGACATATTTTACACCGGCATCCACCAGCATCAGCGGGGAGATTTCTCCGGTATAGGCGCCCTTTTCCTCAAAATACATGTTTTCGGCCGCAACGGCGATGTTGGTGCCTTCACAGGCTTTGACCACCGGAACGATGTCGATGGCAGGCACGCCGAAGACCACATCGGCTTCCTCTGTCTTCACCAGGGGCTTTAAGGTTTCCACGAGGGCAACGGCCTCCGTGGGGGTCATGTTCATCTTCCAGTTGCCGGCGATGATTTTTCTACGCATATCTGTTCTCCTGAAGTTTTTTATTCTTTATCTGTGGCTGCCGCAACGCCGGGCAGTTCTTTGCCTTCCAGGAATTCCAGGGAGGCGCCGCCGCCGGTAGAGACGTGGCTCATCTTGTCCGCCAGGCCCATCTGGTTCACAGCTGCCGCGGAATCGCCGCCGCCGATCACTGTGGTGGCATCGGTTTCTGCCATGGCTTTCGCCACCTCCAGGGTGCCCTTCGCCAGGACGGGGTTCTCAAATACGCCCATGGGGCCGTTCCAGACGACGGTTTTTGACTGTTTGACGGTATCGGCGTAAAGCTTTGCGGTTTCCGGTCCGATATCCAGGCCCATGCAGTCTTCGGGAATGGCTTCCGCGCTGCAGACCTGCACGTCAATGGCCGCATCGATGGGATTGGGGAATTCCTTCGCGATAACCACGTCTACGGGAAGCAGGATCTTCTTGCCCAGTCTGTCCGCCTTTTCCAGCATTTCCTTACAGTAGTCGATCTTCGTCTCGTCCAGCAGGGATTTGCCGGTGGAAAGGCCCTTCGCCGCAAGGAAGGTAAAGGCCATGCCGCCGCCGATGATCAGGGTATCGCATTTCTCCAGAAGGTTGGAAATAACGTTCAGCTTGTCCGCCACCTTGGAGCCGCCTAAAATGGCGGTAAAGGGACGTACCGGGTTGTTGACCGCATTGCCCAGGTATTCAATCTCCTTCTGCATCAGGTAGCCGACGGCCGCGGGTTTTACAAAGGCTGTCACGCCCACGTTGGAGCAGTGGGCCCTGTGGGCGGTGCCGAAGGCATCATCCACGAACAGGTCGCATAAGCCTGCCAGCTCCTTTGAGAAGCTCTCCACGTTTTTCTCTTCTTCCTTGCGGTACCTGGTGTTTTCCAGCAGTACAACGTCGCCGTCCTTCATGGCGGCAACGGCCGCTTTCGCATTGTCACCGACCACTTCCCTGTCTGCAGCAAAGACAACTTCCTTGCCCAGAAGCTTCGTCAGGGCTTCCGCCACAGGGGCAAGGGAAAGCTCCGGCTTCGGCTCACCCTTCGGCTTGCCCAGATGGGAGCAGAGGATGACCTTCGCGCCGCCGTCCATCAGCCTGCGGATGGTGGGCAGGGCGGCCACCAGACGGTTGTCGTCGGTGATCTTTCCGTCTTTTAAGGGAACGTTGAAATCGCAGCGCACCAGCACTCTTTTACCGGCCGCGCAGATATCGTCCACGGATACTTTATTCAGCATATTTTCCTCCAAAATCGTCAAAGGAAGTGCTCACGCACTTCCTTTGACCGTGTCTGCTTTATTTCAGCTCTGAGAAATACTTAATGGTTCTGACCATCTGGGAAGTGTAGGAATTCTCGTTGTCATACCAGGAAACAACCTGAACCTCGGTGGTACCGTTGTCCAGCGGAAGTACCATGGTCTGGGTGGCATCGAACAGGGAGCCGAAACGCATGCCGATGATATCGGAGGATACGATTTCGTCCGTGTTGTAGCCGAAGGATTCGTTGGCGGAAGCTTTCATCTTCTCGTTGATCTCTTCCTTGGTCACATTGCCTTCCACAACCGCCGTAAGGATGGTGGTGGAACCGGTAGGGGTGGGCACACGCTGGGCCGCGCCGATGAGCTTGCCCTTCAGTTCGGGAATAACATTGCCGATGGCCTTGGCTGCGCCGGTGCTGTTGGGCACGATGTTGATGGCTGCGGCACGGCTTCTTCTTAAGTCACCCTTCTTCTGGGGGCCGTCCAGGGTCATCTGGTCGCCGGTGTAGGCATGGATGGTGCACATGATGCCGGACTTGATGGGAGCCAGCTCGTTCAGGGCCTTGGCCATGGGAGCCAGACAGTTGGTGGTGCAGGAGGCCGCGGAAATCACGGTATCTTCGGGCTTCAGGATATCATGATTGACGTTGTATACAACAGTCGGAAGGTCGTCGCCTGCAGGAGCGGAAATAACGACTTTTCTCGCGCCGGCCTGTACATGGGCAGAAGCCTTTTCCTTAGAGGTATAGAAGCCTGTGCACTCCAGAACCACGTCAACCGCAAGCTCCTTCCAGGGCAGATTCTTTGCTTCCGCTTCCTTGTAAATCTTAATGGTGGTGCCGTCCACGGTGATGGTGCCTTCTTCTTCGTCATAGCTTACGGTATCCGCCAGGGCATATCTTCCCTGAGAGGAATCATATTTCAGCAGATGGGCCAGCATCTTCGGGGAAGTCAGGTCATTGATTGCCACTACCTCATACCCTTCAGCGCCGAACATCTGGCGGAAAGCAAGACGCCCGATACGGCCGAAACCATTGATTGCAACTCTTACAGCCATTGTAACAAACCTCCTTGATTGTGCTGCGTTTGCGCAGCTTTTTTTGTTCTTTTTCAGATGAAATGCGGTGCGGGCTCCGGAAATTTTCTGCACTTTCGCCGGCCCGGACCTTTCTGTACCATTCTACCTAATTGACTGCAAAAAAACAAGCTTATTTAACGCTTTTTCTGTTTCTTCAAAGCCCCAGCCCAGATGGGCCGCGTCGTGGGCATCGGAGCCCATATTATATTGCCTTCCGCCCAGCTCGATATACCGCTTCAGCACGTCGGGATGGGGATGGGCAAAGCCCACGCCCTTGGCCAGTCCCGCGGTATTGACCTCAAGGGGGATATTTTTCTCTATCAGGGCCTTCAGGATTTCATCTATCTCCCTTTTGTAGGCTGCATAACTGTAGTGCTCCGCCTTTGAATAGCCGTAACGGACCACATAATCCAGATGGCCGAAGACGTCAAAGCAGTCGTTGGCCCGGATGCATTCCGCGCAGCGGAGGAAATAGGCCCGGTAGAATTCCTCGTCGGTGCAGTCATAATCCGCCCGTTCGTAGGGGTCCTTTTCGAAAAGCTTGTGCACCGAGCCGATTATATATTCGAAGGGCCAGCTTTTTGCAAATTCCCCGATCTCCGCCGTGTGCTCCGTGTCCAGCCCCAGCTCCACACCGATATGCACCCGGATGCGGTCCCGGTATTCCTCCCGGTATTCCTGCATCACGCGGAAGTATTCGTCCACGTCAAAGGTAAAGCCTTCGTCCAGGAAAAACATATCGTAATGGTCCGTAAAGCAGATGTCCGTCATCTTAAGGGCAACCGCCCTGTCCAGCATCTCCCTTACCGGCGCGTCGCTGTCCAGGGAAAACCGGGTGTGTACATGCCAGTCTCCTCTCATGGTTCTCCTCCGTTTTCATTTCTTTTCTTTCGTAAAACAATAAACCGGAAAAGCTCCCTGAAGAAGGAACCTTCCCGGTTCAAAAGCACATCTGATGCCCATTCGAACCGCCCTTAACGTCTCGGATGGGTTTTGGTATATACCCGGCGAAGCCGGTTCTCTCTGGAAGAGGTATACATGGAGGTGGTGGAAATATCGGAATGTCCCAGCATCTCCTGCACACTCTTCAAGTCTGCCCCGTTCTCCAGCATATGGGCCGCAAAGGAATGCCGCAGGGTATGGGGGGTAATATCGCTCTCAATGCCCGCCGCTGCGGCGTAGCCTTTAAGCACCTTCCAGAACCCCTGCCGGCTCATGCTGCCGCCGGAGAAATTGGTAAACAGATAATCGGAAGCATTCCCCTTCAGCAGGGAATCCCGCGCATAGTCAATATAAATGATCACCGACTGCCTTGCCACGTCGCCGAAGGGAATCCAGCGTTCCTTCGCGCCGGTATGGCAGACAATACAGCCTCTCTGCAGGTCCAGATCCTCCATTTTGAGAGTGATGAGCTCGCTCACCCGGATGCCCGTGGCATAGAGAAGCTCCAGCATGGCCCGGTCCCTCATACCCTTTACGGTACGGGTATTGGGCATGGACAGCAGCCTGTCCACCTCATCCACGGTCATGATCACCGGCTCTCTTTTCTCCACCTTCGGGGGCTTCAGGGCCCGGGAAGGATCGGCGGACAGTTCACCCCTGGCGCACAGGTACTGAAAAAAAGACCGCAGTGTCGCGACCTTGCGCGAAACTGTAGCCGGCGTCATCTTCTCCTCCTCCAGGCTGTCGATGTAGAATGCAAGATTCTCTTCCGTCGCAGCCTCCGGAAAGGCCAGATTCCTCCCGTCAAAAAAAGCCGCAGCCTTCTTCAGGTCGCGCTCATAGGAGATTTCCGTATTATGTGATACTTTCTTTATATTATGTAAATAGCTTATGTAATCCTGAATTGCATTACTCATTTTTCGTTCCCCGACATGAAAAAGTGTAAAAGCAATTCACCCTTCAAACACCCCAAACATAGTTAACCACAAAGAAAAGAAAAAAGCAAACCCAATTTTCCGAACGTTTCCGGTGGTTTTTCGCCACTTTTCACAAATATACCAGATACGGTAATTTTCTTTCTGAATCCGCACTACATCTTGCGGCCCTCTCAGGAGCATAAATGTTGCACAAAAAAAATGTTCAATTTTCTGTACTTATGTAAAACCGTTTTTGACGAAGACACAAAAGAAGGCCGTCCCGGCTTTGCCTGCCGGAAGCGGCCTTCCACGCATTATCTGATTATTGCAGCGTCCTTTTCCTGTCGGGGCTTTGGGAAGGGGCTGTTACTCATCTGCAACCCAGCCTTCCGTCTGTTCCGACAGCTCCGATGCCCCCGACTGGGGCGTCATGTACAGGGTCATTTCCCCCTCTGCCAGGGAAGCCTTAAGGCGCAGCATGCCGTCGTTTAAAAACTGCAGGGCGATGGAAATCTCCCCGTTATCGTAGGTCATCGCGCCGTCCTTCAGGGTGAATTCCCGGGCAATGTCACCGAAGAGGGAACCGCCCAGGGCAGCCCATTTCCCTTCCAGATAGAGGTCCGTATCATCCTCCAGAATGTGCGCGGGCAGGATACTGCCGTCCACCTCTGCATACAGGCTTACCCAGTAGCCGGTAAAATCCGCCTCCTGCACATCGGTCAGCGGTTCACCCGGGCTGTAAATCTCCTGTTTTTCCCTGGTCATATCGAGATCCAGCTCCGGCCAGTACAGACTGCTGTCCGTCACCAGCACTTCCTGGTTCGTGTCCCCGTCCAGGAAAAGCTGGCCCTTTTCATAATTCCAGCTGCCTTCCAGCCTCTCTTCCGCAAGACCGGGAACGGAAAGAACATAGGTTCCGTCCGCATTCAGATTCATACAGATGACCACGCCTTCGGCAATACCGTACCATTCGCCGGAAAGAGCCTCCATAGCAGGATCGTTTTCCAGGGGCACGGTTTCCGCTTCGATGCTTAAGGGCTTCCAGCCCTCCGGTAGTTCCGCGGCAGGCGCTGCGGCTGCTTCAGAGGATACGGCGGAGGATTTTTCCGTGTTTTCCTTTGTCCCGGTGCAGGCTGCCATCGTCATAACGAGGGCTGCTGACAGCAGTATTACAACGAATCTTTTCATTTTACTCACCCTCCTGCCCGTCTAATCCATATTCTGTTCCGGAGGTTCTGCCCTCCAGGGTAAAGTCCACCCTGTGGAATCTCGTCTCCCCGGCGGAATCAACCCGGATGGTATAATGCATCGGATCGTAATGGGGATTGTCCTTTCCGCCGTACCTGGTGAGGGTCGGTACCGAGTAAAGGGTAAGCATCACCCGGCCTTCCTCTTCCTTAAGGTCATACCAGCCGTCTTTAAGCGGATATTCCTCCGTCCATCTTTCCCAGACATCCTTCTTTTTATCCACGCAGCGCCATTTACTGGTGAAGATTCGGATGTTGTGGGGCCTGAAGCCGCCCATATATTCCCAGGTGATATTTGCCGATCCGTCCCGGTTGATCCTTGCACTGTAGAACGCGAATTCCAGGCTGTGCCGGACAACGGCAGTATTGGAATAGCGGAACCATCCCGTAGACGTTTCCGTCGCCTTGCAGCGGTATCTGCCGCTGATAGTCTTAATGGTATCCGTATTATCGATGGCGCCTTCATCCTCCTGGACCAGATGCAGCGTATTTGTGGAAGCGGAGGAAACGGATATCGGCCTCCAGACGCCGTATAAATATTTCTCCCAGCTGTATACGATATCACCCTTATATTCCTCGCCCTGCCTGCGCTCGTCAGAGGAGACCGCCTCACAGGTAAGGGTTGTCTCCGGATGTGCCGAGGTGGTCCCGGGAATGGTCACACTTGCCGGCTGGACGGTAAAATAGGGTTCCGGATTGATATAATTCACCCGCAGGCTCTGGCTGTAAGTGACATGCCCGGAGGCATCCGTTGCCTCACAGATATAAAAGCCCGGCCTGGTTATATCGATACGGTTCTCAAGGCCCGTATATTCACCTTCGGTAAAATAATTCACATTGTGAATCACGGCGACGTAAGGATCCTCTTCGTCAAGGTAAGTCCATTTCCGTGTATAATTATCAATACGGTACCAGTCAAATGTAACCGAATCTATACCGGTAACACCTGTGCCACATACCTTGACCTGGAGCGTCACTGCTTTACTGTCATCCTTCACCTCCACATAATCGGTGTTGGCATATACCCAGAGGTACTGCACGTCCGCTCTTACCGCTTCTGTCCTGGCCCAGCGTCCGGTACTGTCGGTTACGATGAAATAATACAGGCCCGGATCCTCTACCTCAAGCTTACGCACATAGCTCTCATCCGTATAGGTATCCACCAGCTCTCCGTCCAGGTACGCGTCTTCATCCCAGCGCGAATCGATGCGGTAAAGCTCGTAGGTAAGGGGGAATTCACCTTCTGCCATCTCCATTTCCAGCATCCGGGTATACTTTCCTTCTATGCTTCTGGCAACAGGCTGCTGTTTGACCTCCAGCTGGTTATAGGGAAGGCCAATCAGAACGGAATTTGTAATTCCCTTTGCGTCCGTTATGATAAACTCATATGTATCGGCTTCATCCACGGTGGTGCTGAAGCAATAATCCGCTTCATATTCATCTCCGGAATATTCCTCTGCTTCCACATCCACCCAGCCGTCTGTCCAGCTCTCAAAATGGGCGGAATAGGGAGGGACGCCGCCGCTGACATACACGTTCAGGTCCACCGTTTCCTTCAGGTCAATGATGTTATCAGCCGACCTGGAGGTTCCGACTATCCCCAGGGGCGGCGCAGCATACACGGAAACCGTCTTCGACTGCACTGAATCCCCGGTATCATCCGTTACGACGCAATAGTAATCACCATTCTGCTTTGCGTTCAGCGTATCATCATGATCCTCTGTCGGTACGGGCTGCCCGTCTTCAAGGAGGAACCATTCATAGCTGTAGGGCCGTCTTCCGTCGCAAACCTTTATATTTGGCGCTTCACTACTTAAATAAATATTACAGTTTTCGGGCTGTTTTGAGATGGACACGCCATAGGGCAGCGCCACATGGTCGGTTTCCACCCAGTCCCCGGCATCGTCGGTAATGATGCAGTAATAGGTTTTGCCGCCGCCGGTGGTGGTAAGGCTCGCATCGTGGCTTACGATTTTATCATAGGGGGAAAATCGGGCAATCTCCACGTCTCCGCTCATCGGTACTTCAGGCAGCTGCACATTTTCCGCTTCACCGAATATATGCTTCCATTCGGTGGTAAAGCCGGTATGCGCTGCCGTTTTGTCTTTCCCGGCCTGGGCAATTACAGCTGTAATCCTGTCTGCGGCGCCTGCAATTTCCGGTGCCGTGTTCTCTTCCACAGCTGCGGCCTTCGCTTCATCCACGGCATGCCACTCATAGGTATATGGCTCTTTTCCGCCTGTTACCTCCACGGTAAAGGTGTGGCCCGTTTTGCCGGGGCCGAACCGCATGACGGAAGCGCCTTCGGGCTGGCGGGTGATTTCCAGCGTGCCCTCGCCCTTCGGCTTCGGCGGATTTTTGGGAAGGAAGCGCAGCTTGCTGAACATGGCGGAGGCTGCGGAAACCGTCTCCGTTTTCGTGTGGGAGGGATCGTATAAGCAGGTGTAAAGCATCTCACCGTCTTCCGAAAGATCCCCCGGCTCCTTCACCATCTTCCCCGCATCCCAGCGGTGTCCCATGGGCTCCATCCTCTCCTGGGCAACAAGAATCTGTCCGCAGACCGCGCACTTCTGCCCGTCGGTCAGGCCCTCCTCTTCACAGGTTGCGCCTTTTCCGGGAATCAGTTCCGGAGTGTGGCCGGTTCTCGGAATCCCCTCCGTCCTGGTCACGCCGCAGCGGGTGCAGGTATAGGTACGCACCCCGTCTTCCGTACAGGAAGGCTGCCTGGTGACCTGGCCGCCGTTCCACGCATGGCCCAGGGCAGGTGAAGTCACCTCCCTGTAGGGTGTATCCTGACAGCCGTCTTCGCTGCATTCGTAGATGATATAGCCTTCCTCTGTACAGGTGGCGTCAACCTCATACAGCTCTTCCCACCTGTGCCGGTGCCCGCTGCCGCCAGCAGGCGGATCCGCGGATACGGCCGCCGGCAGTGCAGACGCTGCAACCGCAAGCAGCATGACCAGGCACAGCAGTTTTCTGCCGCCTGCAGTCTTTCCCTTTGCTTTCCGTGTTTTCATCCGTTGCTTCCTCCTTTCCATACCGTTTATTAACAGAAAGGTACAGCTTCCCCCTCCCCGTTTATTCCTGGTTTCAGTATACAATCTTTCGATCACGGCGGACAATTGTCTAATCGAACCATCTTACGGCAGCGGGAACCGTCTCCGGGAAGGGTATTCGCCTGTTTTCCATCTTATGTAAACTCGTTTTAACGCAAAAAAAACTGCCCAAAGGGATTGCCTTTGGACAGTTTACGCGACCCGGATCGGGTTCGAACCGACGACCTCCGCCGTGACAGGGCGGCGCTCTAACCAGCTGAGCCACCGGGCCATAATGACCACATCTATTTAGCTGTGAATGGACCCTCGGGGACTCGAACCCAGGACCGACCGGTTATGAGCCGGCTGCTCTAACCAACTGAGCTAAGGGTCCAGAAGGAAAAAGCCGATAAACGGACTCGAACCGTTAACCTGCTGATTACAAATCAGCTGCTCTGCCAATTGAGCCATATCGGCATTTTCATATGCCGCCCGTTAACCATTCAACGCTTGACACTAGGCAACTTTATCATAGTTCCGGCACAATTGCAAGCAGAAATTTTCCTTTCCGGGATAAACCCCTACGCCTCCTTCGGGAAATCGGCCTTCAGCTTTTTCTCGAAGGGGATCAGGTAGATGACCGTAATAATGATGGCGAACATGGTAGCCAGGGGCGTGGCAAAGCCCACCTGGAACAGGGATACCCCCGGCACCTTGCTCATCAGGTAGGAATAGGGAATACGCACCAGGAAGGTGGCAAGTATCCCCTGGATGGAGACAAAGACCGTCTTGCCGTGGCCGTTCAGGTAGCCCATCATGGAGAAATTGATGCCCACGATAATGCAGTCCACCGCGTAGGAACGCAGGTAATCCGCCGCTGCCAGGCAGACCTGTGTATCCGCGGTGAAGAATCTGGCCAGGGCCGCGCCGTTGGTAAAGCTCACCAGGAACATGACCACGCCGATAAGGACCGTGACAATCATGCCCGCCATCATGCTCTGCCGTGCCCTTTTGAATTTCATCGCGCCGACATTCTGGGCGGAAAAGGCGGAAACGGCTGACATGAAGGCCATATGGAAGACAAACATCAGGCCGCAGATCTTCTCTCCCACGCCAACGCCGGCGGAGGCAATGACGCCGAAGGAATTCAGTACCGCCAGGATCACCATAAAGGAAATGCCGGAAAGGCCCTCCTGGGCCGCCATGGGCAGGCCGTAGCGAAGGATTTTCTTCATCTCGGGTTTGGAGGCGGTAAAATCGCCTTTCTCCGCCGGAAAGCCGTAGCCCTTCTTCCGCACCATCAGGGCCGCTGCCAGCACACTTATGCCCTGGGCGCCAACGGTGGCAATGGCCGCTCCCGCGCTTCCCATTTTGAAGACGCCCACCAGCAGCAGGTCGCCGGCAATATTGCACACGCAGGCAATAACCATGAGGATAAGCGGCGTCTTGGAATCCCCCAGTCCGCGGAAAATCGCGGAAAGGGAATTGAACAGGATGATCAGGATAACGCCGCCCCCGCAGATGCGCAGATAGGAAACGGTCTGCGCATAGGCCTCCGCCGGCGCATTCATGACAGACGCGATCAAGGGTGCCGTAATGATCATGATGACGGAGGCAATGATGCCGGCCACGACAAAAAGGAAAATGCCGGATTTTATGGTTCTTGCCGCCGCGGGATAATCTTTCCTTCCGATATTATGTCCCAGCAGGATGGTACATCCCATGGTAATACCGGCGACTATCCCGGTGATGGTATACATGCTCATGCTGCCGGTGGAAACGGCAGATACCTCGCTGGCCGTGGTAAACAGGCCCACCACCATCAAGTCCACCGTGCCGTACATGGCCTGGAGCAGGTTCGCGCCAAGCACCGGCAGGGCAAATAAAATCATTTTTTTCAGCAGGTTTCCTTCTGTCAGGTCGTTTTTCATGTTCTCTTATGCCTTTTTAAATTTTACATTCTTTTCTTTTTCACTGCGGCTGCCGCCAGAACAAGGGCCAGGATTCTCTTCTTCATCTCTGCTTTCCTTTTTTGGCAAAACACGGACAATAGATTATTGATTATACCATATTCTTATACAAAAGAAAACCCCGGGGAAGCTTCCCCGGGATAATCCCTTTGCTGTTTGATTTGATTATTATTTGAGAAGGACGGCAGCCGTCCTGTTTTCCTATTTTATTCTGTCTCTTCCGTCACGGGAACCAGGACGCCCTTTTCCAGCTTCAGAAGCCGGGTGCAGTCCTTCAAGGTAGACATCCTGTGGGAAATAATAATGAGGGTTTTGTCCGCATATTCCCTTCGCAGGGTATCCAGCAGTTCATTTTCATGCAGCACGTCCAAAGCGCTTGTGGGCTCGTCCATGACAATGACGTCCGGGTCTGCCAGCAGGATACGGGCTATGCCGATGCGCTGCCGCTCTCCGCCGGAAAGCCCGGCAATGGCCGTCACCTTTCCTTTTTCCACGTCGATACAGACGTTATTCAGGGCCCGGCTCCGCCCGGTGTAAGAGAAGCTTACATGCTCCAGGTGGATACCGGGAAAAACAGGCTCTTCCCCAGGAATGGAGGCGTTAAAAGGACGGGAAGAGTCAATATCCATAATTTCTTCAACCTTGCCGGCCGCGGCCACCGCCGTCAGCGCGGAATGGGTTGACATCATAAGGGATCGGATGGAAGCAAAGAAGCTGTAAGAGAGCATCAGCACGGTGAGCGCAGACCCCAGCGAAACCTCCGCTCCCTTCAGCCTTTGGCAGATTATAAAAAGCCCGGAAAGAATTGCTGCATATATAATTCCCTCCGTGGCGAGGAAGGACGTAAAATTCACGCGCATAAACGCCATGATATCCGTGTTCAGCTTCCCGGCCTTTTTCGAAAGCTCTGCGGCTGCCGCTTTGTCCCTTTCGAACAGCTTCAGGGTTTTGTTCAACAGCAGCATGATGCGAACTCCTGTTTTAAAAACTTAGTTAGCCACCGCTAACTTGGCTTGAGTATAACAGACTTCCCCGGGAATGTAAAGACCGAATTTCAAAAAATTTAACTTATTTCCAGGACGCCTTCTTCAGATTACGCGGGCACGTTTTTGCATAAAAAAGAGGGGATATCTCTCCGATATCCCCTCCTGTCTTCTGCCCGGCCTTCCGGGCGTAAGGTTTTACATTTAATCCAGAAGCTTCACCAGCTCCGGAATAATCTCCGTCACGTCTCCCACCACGCCGAAATCAGCTCTTTCAAAGATGGGTGCCGCAGGATCCGTATTAATGGCTACCACGGTTTTCGCTTCCTTGATGCCCAGCAGGTGCTGGATGGCGCCGGAAATACCGCAGGCCACATAGAGGCTTCCGGAGAATTTCTGTCCGGAGACACCCACGAAACGGTTCATGGCCACATACTGCAGGGACTCAGCCACGGGACGGGAGCTGCCTACCGAACCGCCCAGCTTCCAGGCCAGCTGCTGCACCATGGTCATGTTCTCCTTCCCGCCGATGCCCTTGCCGGCGCTGACCACACGGTCGGAGGAAACGATGGGATTCTCCAGGCCGTCCTTTTTGGAGAAGTCAATGCCCAGGCCCTTTAAGAAGGCTGCAAGCTTTGCCGCCTTTTCCGCCGGGGTGCCTTCGGTCACGATCTTGTTCGCCGCAGCGGGTGCAGGCGCAGCTTCCGGCGCCTTGGCGGCGGGTTCCGCTTTTTTAGGCGGCTTGCCCAGAATAGCGGAGGAAATAACCACCCGCTGGATCTCATTGGTGCCCTCGTAAATGGGAGTAATCCTGGCATCGCGGTACATTCTTTCCACGTCCATGCCCTTTAAGTAACCGGTGCCGCCGTAGATCTGCACGGCCTCATCCGTTACCTCAATGGCGATATCGGAGGCGTACATCTTGGCCATGGCCGCCTCGCAGCTGTAGGGCTCATGGGCTTCCTTCAGTTCCGCTGCGGAATAAACCAGCATTCTCGCGCAGCGAAGCTTGGTGGCCATATCCGCGAACTTGAAGGAAATCGCCTGGTTGAAGGCCACAGGCTGGCCGAACTGGTAGCGGGATTTTGCATAGCCGAGGGCGGACTCGTAGGCGCCCTGGGCGATGCCCAGTGCCTGGGAAGCAATGCCGATACGGCCGCCGTCCAGGGTGGCCATGGCGATCTTGAAGCCTTCGCCTTCCTTGCCCAGCAGGTTCTCCTTAGGTACTTTTACGTTGTTGAAAATAAGCTCGCGGGTCTCGGAGGACCGGATACCCATCTTGTCGTAATGGGTGCCGAAGGTAAAGCCTTCCCAGCCCTTCTCCACGATGAAGGCGGAAATGCCCCGGGTGCCCTTGGATCTGTCCGTGGAGGCGAAGACCACATAGGTATCGGCCTGTCCGCCGTTGGTGATAAAGATTTTCTTACCGTTTAAGAGATAATAATCGCCCTGCAGCACAGCCGTGGTCTCCGTGCCCGCGGCATCGGAACCGGCATTTTCCTCGGTCAGGCCGAAGGCGCCGAGCTTCTCACCTGAAGCAAGGGGAACCAGATATTTCCTCTTCTGCTCTTCGGTACCGTAGGCATAGATGGGCCAGGTACCCAGGGAAACATGGGCGGAAAGGATAACGCCTACACCGCCGTCCACGCGGGAAAGCTCCTCCACGGCAATGGCATAGCTCATGACATCCCTGCCGGCGCCGCCGTATTCCTTCGGATAGGGGATGCCCAGGATGCCCAGGTCCTTCATTTTCTTCACGACTTCTGTGGGAAACTCATTGTTTTTGTCCCAAATCAGGGTGTTGGGTTTTACTTCGGTTTCGGCGAAGTCCCTGACCAGTTTGCGGAACGCTTCGTGTTCCGGGGTTGTTCTGAAAAGCATGACGATTCCTCCTTAGAATTTTAATATGGAAAAAGCTGTATTAGTCTATCTCTGAAAAGTATACCATGGTTCGGCGTTAAAATCAATAATTATTATTGATTTTGCCTGTTCATCCCTCCACGGCATAGGCCACCATGGGGCTTCCCTCCTCTATGCCCAGAGAAACGGTCTGGTAGAGGATTTTTCCCCTGTCCTTCGCCCGGTAAACAAAGAGCTCTTTGCCGAAGATGTCGCAGATGCGGCCCAGCACCTCGCCCTTTTCCACCGGATCGCCGGGCTTCTTCGCCGGATACCAGCAGCCGCTGACCGGGGCGTCCTCATACCAGCCCGTCGGGTAAAGCTGCGCATCATGCCGGACACAGGGAACACCGTCCTCCAGGACGCCCAGGTACCGGAGAAGGTTTTTCACATCCGCCAGGTCCTCTTCCACTTCCTTTTCGCTCCAGAGTCCGCAGTCTCCCCGCTCCAGGATGATGGCCGGCACGCCCAGCTGCCCGGCATAGCTGTAAAAGCCGTTTTTGGCCGTGGAGCGCACCCTGCAGGTCACATCGGCATAGGCGGACAATGCCTCCGACTGCCGGTTCACCTCCGGTGCCGCTGCCCCGTGGAAATAAATGTGAGGCGTCAGGGCTTCGCAGAACCCGCCGGAATGCAGGTCTATAAGGAAATCCGAGTCGGCTGTTACCTCCTTTTCCAGAAAGGCCGCCAGCCGGCGGGTGGAGCCGCCCTCCGGATCTCCGGGAAAGTCCCGGTTCAGGTTCTCTCCGTCCTCCGGGCATACGTCCGCGCTTCTTGCAATCAGGCCGCTGTAGTTTATGGCAGGTATCAGCCGCAGCTGGCCGCAGACCTGATCCTGCTCCAGTTCCTTTGTCAGGCGGATGACCGCCTCGATGCCGATGTATTCCCGGCTGTGCACCCCGGCGCTTACCGTCACTCTTTTCCCGGGCCTGCTGCCGCGGATAAGGGTCTCCGGATAGGAAACGGTTGTTCCCGGCACCTCAACAAAATGCTGCACTTTCTGGTTTTCCATGATTTCCCTCCAATGCTGTGATTTACTGCCTTAAACTTTACCTGTTGTCCCCGGCTTACGTCAAGGACAAAAGAAAACCTCCCCGTAGTTTTTTTCGGGGAGGTTTGTCTTATTTAAGGGAAGGTCACCGTCCGCAGCACTTAGTCTTCATCATCTGCGGTCTGTTCGTTTTCCTTCTGAATATCCTCAAAGTGGGAATATATGGGCGTTTCCTGGCTGCCCTTGAATTTACGCCGGACGTAGTTTCCGGTGATTTTCATCACCAGCGGCGACAATGCCAGCACGCCTATCAGGTTGGGCACCATCATCATGCCGTTGAAGGTATCGGAAATATTCCAGGGCAGGTCCACGTTCACCAGTACGCAGCTGACGAATACCACCGCGATGAAGATAATCTTATAAACGGTGGCTGATTTCTCACCGAAGAGGTAGCTCCAGCTCCTGGTTCCGTAATAGCTCCAGCCGAGAATGGTGGAAAAGGCGAACAGCAGTATGGCGATGGCCACGAACTTTCCGCCGAAGGAACCGAATACATTGGTAAAGGCCTGGGCCACCAGCGTATTCTTGTTCATGTCCGCATACTGGGCAACCATGGTACCGGTGCTTAAGTTCACCACGCCGGAAGCCAGGACCACGATGGCGGTCAGGGTGCAGATGATGATGGTGTCAAAGAACACTTCGAAGATGCCCCAGAGGCCCTGTCTGACCGGCTCCTTGACGTTGGAGGTGGAGTGAACCATAACAGAGGAGCCGAGGCCGGCCTCGTTGGAGAAGATACCGCGCTTGAAGCCCATCTTGATGGCTGTTCCGATGGCGCCGCCGGCCACCGCCCTGCCGGTAAAGGCAAATTTGAAGATGGAGCTGAAGATGGCGCCGAGGGACGGAATATTCATGAACAGGATAACCAGCGCGCCGGCCACGTAAATGATGGCCATGAAGGGCACCAGCTTCTCCGTTACGTTGGCGATACGCTTGATGCCGCCCAGGATAACCAGGATGGCGATGATTACCAGCACCACGCCCGTTACCCAGCGGGGAATGGAGAAGGCAGACTCCAGGTTGCCGGAAATCGTATTGGCCTGGGCAAGGTTGCCGATGCCGAAGGAGGCCAGAACCGCAAAGATGGAGAACAGGATGGCCAGGACGCGGCCCAGGACTTTACAGCCCTTCAGTCCGCCAAGGCCGTCATGCAGATAATACATGGCGCCGCCGGCCCATTCGCCCTTCTTGTCTTTTCTGCGGAAGAAAATACCCAGAACGTTTTCGGAATAGTTGGTCATCATGCCGAAGAAGGCGGAAATCCACATCCAGAACACCGCGCCGGGGCCGCCGGTGGCGATGGCGCCGGCCACGCCGGCGATATTGCCGGTACCAACCGTTGCCGCAAGGGCGGTACAAAGCGCCTGGAACTGGGAGATGGAGCCCTGGTCCTTGGTATGGCCGCTGACATTTTTCTTGAACACACTGCCGATGGTATTCTTCATCCAGTGTTTAAAATGGGTCACCTGGAAAAATTTGGTGAGCAGTGTCATGAGGATACCCGTGGCCAGCAAAATGGCGATGCCGAACCAGCCCCAGATAAAATCATTCATGTCGCTGGCGATAAAGTTTAAAATCCGCATTATCTTTCCCCCTTATCCCGGATTTTTATTTATGGTACTGAATTATATATGCAAAATATTCATATTGCAACAAAAAAATACCTGTTTCCCTCAAAAAATGAAGGAAACAGGTTATAAACTTTCATTTTGGCTTTTCAACGGTATTTTCCGGTCTTCCAGATGTACATCGCAGCCGCCAGAAGATACAGCAGCGGGATGGCCAGGCCGGCCGTCAGCGCCGCAATATACAGGAAGGTACTCGGCGCGGAGGAATAAATAATTCCGACATGGGCCAAAGCCGTCATAACGCCGCAGAAAAGGCAGAGCTCCTTTTCCCGTATTCCCCTTATCACCCGGATGCCTGTGGCCGCGCAGATAATCATCATGACGCCGCCGATGAGCATATACAGGAAGAAGAAGAAATACTGCAGGATAGTGTCCGGACCCAGGGGCATCAGATCCCGGAAAAAGCTTCCGACGATGGAAGCCACCAGCGACATCAGCACCGTCGACAGGAAAACCAGCACTGCGGCCAGTCCGTAGAGAAAGCTGATGCCCGACATAACCCGCAGGAAAGTACTGTCTTTCATGGATTATTCCCCGTCCTTGAAGGGTATGGGCTCGGAGTAATAGATAATGACCGGCACCGAAGAATCCACCCAGTTATACAGTTTCTCGGCAACCTCATAGGAGACGTTGATGCAGCCGTGGGAACCCCTCGACAGCCACCAGTCTCCGCCGAATACCGGCTGCCAGGCGGCATTGTGGAAGCCGCAGCCGTCATAGAAGGGCATCCAGAAATCCACCCAGGCTTCCCATTCATAGGAGCCGTCGGGCCTCTGCGGTCCCCGCAGCCACCGGTCTCTTCCCTTGGAGAAGATATTGAATACGCCGTCCGGTGTATAATACTTCTTCTCGGGCCGTCCGGAGATAACGTCAAACTCCATATACAGGTTTCCGTGGTCGTAGACCCACACATGCTGGCGGCTCAAATCCGCCTCGATATAGGTGCTGCCGATGCCGTGGTTGGCCTGGCTCTTGTCACCGATAAGCATATAGGGAGAACGTTTTACCTTCTCACCGTTTTCCAGCTCCTGTGTCAGGAGCTTCAGCTCCTCTTCCATATCCGCGGTTCTGGGATACGTACCGAAGTTCAGGGTTATGGTACCCCTGCCGGTGGTGTCAAACTCCCACTGGGCAGGCGCGGCCTGCAGAACCTGGGAGATGTATGTCACGTAATTCTCCACGTTCCAGTTCCAGGCATCCGGATCCTTCACGTAGTGGCCCTCGTCGTCAACGCCAAGCCACTCCACCAGGGTGGATCTGTCAAGAACGATTTCCTGGCCGCCGGGAATCTGATAGGTAATTTCAGCGCTGATGTATTTTTCCAGCTTCTCCGCCTCTTCCACCAGCTTCTTATCGTCTTCGTAAACCTTCGGTTCCTGATAGACGTCCGAACGCATGACGCTGTAGAAGGTCTCCCGTTTGTCCACCATGGCCGTGATGTCTTCCACCATCTCGTCCACGTCGATGTAGTTGCCCTTCGTCTCCGGCACGATGACAAAGTGGTCATCCTCCAGGGTGACATAGGCATCCGTGGGCTTCTCCATGTTCTTTTCCTGCACCTCGGGCAGAGCCAGCAGCGCTTCTTTAAGCTTCTCCTGATCGTAGAAGTCCTCGGCCTTCACCGTATGGTTGTAGGTGGTGTCCCGGCTCTTTATCCACATCACCGGCACCTGGGCATCCAGAAGCTCCTGGATATCCGCCGTGGCATCGTGGCCGTAGCCCATCTGCTCGCCGGTAATCGTCTCGTAGACTCTTCCACGGAACTGCAGCTTGATGGAATAGTCGCTCTCCAGGGCGATAACCTTTTCATTGGCCTCTTCAACCGTCAGATTGCTGCAGTCCACGCCGTTGATATAGGTATTATCGAAAAACACCTGCTTATATTTATTTGAACGATATAAATAATAACAAACCACTGCCGCAGCGGCCAGGACCAGGGCGATGACAATCCCCTTGATCACCTTTTTCGCCTTCTGCTTCGCTTCAGAAGGTTCGTTATTTTCCTCAGGTACCTGAGGATTCAGTTCTTCCATCAGTTACTTTCCCCCGAATTGTCTGTCTGTACAAATATTGTCTATGATGGTAACTCAATTCCATCGTTATTGCAAGAAGCACTCTGCACAACATGCAGTATTTTTTCAGGCCTCTACCACAAGATAGGTGCCGTCCGGAATCGGAAATACCTCCGCCTCCTCCGCCAGCTCCTCGTCTGTAAGGGAAGAGACGTCCATGCCCTCTTCCTCCAGGAATTCCCGCACTTCCCCGATGCTGTCGAACAGCTCCGCGAAATTCTCCTCCAGGAACTCCTCCGCTTCCTCCTCGTCAAAGACCACCTGCTCGTCAAAGAGCCGGTCCTGATGGGCAAGAAAATAGGCTATGCTAAGCTTCGACGGTTTCATTTTCTTTCCTTCTGCTCCTTAGTATCAGGATGATAATGCCCGCAACGGCGGTAAAAATGCTGATAAACTGGGAGGTGGAGAGGATACCCACGGAACCTCTTTCCAGATCTCCCCGGTAAAATTCCAGGATGAACCGGCCTACGCTGTAGCAGGTCAGGTACATACCCACCGACATGCCGCTTTTGTGCCGGCTGCTGCGCTCAAAGAGCACCAGGCCGAAAAACAGCAGGAAATCCAGTGCGCTGGAAATCAGCTGCGTGGGCACCAGGGGCACGTCATTCGGCGCATGGGCGGAGTTGTGGAACACGACACAGAAAGCGCTGTCCGTCTGACAGCCGTAGCAGCAGCCGGCCAGGAAGCAGCCGATGCGTCCGAAGCCCTGGGCCAGGGCCACGGAGGCAAAGCCCGTATCCATAAAGCGCCATACATCCAGCTTCTGCCAGCGCAGATAGATGAGAGCGCCGATTACGCCGCCGATGATGCCGCCCATCACGACCCAGCCGTCCGCCAGGGACCGGAGGATAATCGACGGATCCGCCTTAATCTCCGGCAGAATGGTCAGGAAATACAGAAGCTTTGAACCGATGTAGCCGAAAAGGCAGCAGAACACCACGAGGCCGAACACCTTCGTATGGTCCAGGCCTTTTTTCTTCGCCCGGTATTCACAGCTTAAATAGGCCGCAATAATGCCAATCGCCGTCATCAGGCCGTAGCCGTAGATGGTTATCGGCCCGATTTTTAAAAGTTCATTATACATTTTATTTTCTCAAATATACGGTTTTCTTACCGTCCGTATCAGTTGCCTGCCTCTTCGGAAGCGGCTTCAGAGGTTTCCGATACAGCAGAGGTGCTCTCCGCTTCGGAAGTGCTCTCGCTGCTCGTGGAAACGCTTTCGCTGCTGGTGGAGGTACTCTCACTGCTGGTGGAGGTGCTCTCACTGCTGGTGGAAGTGCTCTCGGCAGGCTCCGCCTCCGGAAGCTTGTAGGTGTCCACGTCGTTGACCGTCAGTTTGTTCCAGGCAGAGGATCTGGCAATCGTCGCCTCTTCCTTCCAGGTGTTCAGAAGGTTGTTGTAGAACTCGGACTGCTTTTCGGAAACGATGGAGCTTCTGGTGGTTTCCGTAGCTTCCTCGTCCAGGACGGATTCCATCCAGACCACATAATAGTAGCTGTCGGTTTCCACTACTTCGGGATAAAGCTCTCCGTCGGAGAGGGTCTTCGCCGCTTCAACCACGGCGGCATCCAGGGAAGTGGAATGGTTGCTGTAGGTGCCCTCCATAACGGTAAAGGCGGTATCCACGGACTGGGCCATCTCTGTGGCCATGGACACGTCCTGGTTATCCATCAGGCCGAATTTCTCGATAACGGTTTCACACTCGGACTTCAGGGCAGCCTTTCTCTCGTCGGTCACCTCCGTCTCTCCCGCTTCGGTATCCGCGGCAACCGGGAGCCGGGCATAGAGGATTTTGGACGTTGCGGCTTCCGCTTCGTCCACGGTGGTGTCCGCATCCGCAACGATGGAGTCGTACATCACGTTCTGGTAGGTCTGCAGGGAAAGGATATTCTCTACATCCGCCTGGGTGCAGCCCAGGACGGCAACGGATTCCGTATTTGCCTCCATGAAGGCAGCAGCCGCAGCGGAAATCGCCGCCGTCTGCTCATCGGTCAGGGTTACGGAATAGTCTTCCGCGTGCTGGCGGATAAGCATCTGCTTGATCAGGGAATCCTCGGTCTGATCCTTGAAATACTGTCCGTAAGTGCTGGACTCGCTGATAAGGTTTCCCCACACGCTTCCGCTTCCGGCCATGCCGTAGGCGATAAGCATGCTGTAGGTTTCCGCCTGCTGGTAACGGAGGGCAAAGCTGGCCGCGCCCATGTTCATGGTCTCACCGTTGACAGTCAGCGCGTTCTCCGTTCCGTTTACCTTGATATTTTTGCAGCCGGTGAAGGCAGTGGCCGCAAAGGTCACGGCCAGTGCTGCACATGCTGTTTTCATTATGGTCTTGTTCATAATTTCCTCCATTATGGGTTTATTTTATCCTTTGGGGAAGGTACTCTTCGCCCACTATTGACATAATCCATGGTATTATACCCCTTTTCCAGTTAGACGACAACAATTTATTTCTGAATTTTTCGTGAAAAAAATCCCCCAAAAAAAGAGGGTCTCAGCCCTCTGTCGAATCTTCATCTTCCGGGTTTGCCCCTTTTTTGCCCCCCGGTCCCATAAAAAAACCGGAAGCCATTATTGTGTAATGGTTTCCGGAAAAAGAAAAAGCGCGAGACGGGATTCGAACCCGCGACCCCAACCTTGGCAAGGTTGTACTCCACCCCTGAGCCACTCGCGCATGCGTCATTCCTGACTGCAAAAGCGATAATACTATACTGTACCCGGTTTGTCAAGGAAAAATTTCAAAAAATTTTCTTACCGGCGGCAGGCACTTTCCCGCCGCCGGAAAAAGAATCGTTCGTTTTTTATTTTACAAAGGCCTTTGCGGTCTCCGCAATATTGTCTGCGCAGAGGCCGAACTGGACCAGAAGGTCCGCTGCCGGACCGGAATGGCCGAATTCATCCTGCACACCGATGCGTTTTACCGGAACCGGGCATTCCTCGGACACAACGCCGCAGACCGCCTCGCCGAGGCCGCCGATTACGTTGTGCTCTTCCACGGTGATGATACGCCCGCATTCCTTCGCGGCCTTCACCAGGATATCCCGGTCAATGGGCTTGATGGTGCCCATGTTGATAACCCGAGCGGAGATGCCCTCTTTCTCCAGGATGGCGGCCGCCTTGATGGCTTCGGGAACCATGATGCCCGCGGCAACGATGGCCACGTCACTGCCGTCCCTTACCATTTCGCCTTTTCCAATCTGAAAATCATAGTCTTCCCCGTGGAAAACCTCCGTGGCGGAACGACCCAGGCGCAGATAGACAGGGCCTTCCATCTCATAGGCTGCCCGGACCATCTTCCTGGCCTCCACATCGTCTGCGGGCACCAGAACCGTCATGCCGGGAATCGTGCGCATCAGGGCGATATCCTCGCAGCACTGATGGGTAGCGCCGTCCTCGCCCACGGAAATACCCGCATGGCTGGCGGCGATCTTCACGTTCAGGTGGGGATAGCCGATGGAATTGCGGATCTGCTCAAAAGCCCTGCCTGCGGCAAACATGGCAAAGCTGGAGGCAAAGGGAACAAGGCCCATGGTGGACAGGCCCGCGGCCACGCCCATCATATCGGATTCCGCAATACCGCAGTCAAAGAATCTGTCCGGAAAGGCCGCCTTGAAGGTGCCGGTCTTCGTTGCGCCGGCCAGGTCGGCGTCCAGAACCACCAGATTGTCAAATTCCTTCCCCAGCTCCGCCAGGGCTTTTCCATAGCTGTCTCTTGTGGCTATTTTCTTCACTTCGCTCATCCGTCACGCCTCCTTCCTGATTTCTTCTTCCAGTCTGTCCAGTTCGGCGAGGCCTTTGGCCAGCTCCTCGTCATTGGGAGCCTTGCCGTGCCAGCCGGCCTGGTTTTCCATGTAGGAAACGTCCTTGCCCTTTATGGTCTTCATCAGGATAACGGTGGGTCTGCCGCTGCCGGCATTTTCATGGAAACGGGCAAAGGCCTTTTCCAGTTCCGGGAAGCTGTGGCCGTCGATGCTTACCACATCGCAGCCGAAGGCAGCGAATTTCGCATCCAGCGGATCGGTATTCATGACGTCCTTCGTCGCGCCGTCGATCTGCAGGCCGTTCACGTCCACCGTGATGCACAGATTGTCCAGGTGATAATGGGCAGCGAAAAGCACGGCCTCCCACACCTGGCCTTCTGCCGCTTCTCCGTCGCCCAGAAGGGTGTAGACCCGGATATCCTTACCGGTGTATTTTGCGCCTTTGGCCATGCCCGCGGCCGCGGAAATGCCCTGGCCAAGGGAACCAGTGCTCATGTCAATGCCGGGGGTGGAATTCATGTTGGGATGTCCCTGCAGGTGGGAGCCGATGTGCCTTAAGGTCAGCAGGTCCTCCTCAGGGAAAAAGCACTTCAGTGCCAGTGTGGCGTAGAGCCCCGGCGCCGTATGGCCCTTGGAAAGAACGAATCTGTCCCTGTCCGGGCACTTCGGATCCTTCGGATCCACGCGAAGCTCCTCGTTATAAAGATAGGTGAAATAATCCGCTGCGGAAAGGCTTCCGCCGGGATGGCCGCTTTTTGCGGCATGGGTACTGGTCAGAATACCCTTGCGAACTGAGTTGGCGAACAGCTTCAGTTCCCTGATTCTGGTTGCATCCATCTGGTGTTCTCCTGTTATGATAAAATAAATACCGCGCAGTTTTCTGCCCTCTCATTATGCTGAGAACCGGCGGAAAAGTCAATGGGAAATCCTACAGAAGCGCGGTCAGTGTGCGGATATCCTCCAGCTCCTCCAGGTGCATGATAAGGCTGAATATTCTTTCCGCCTTTTCCCCGGAGCAGCCCTTGCAGCTTTTTTCGAAGCAGTCGGTGAATTTCTTCTTAAGGGCCTCCTCGGAAAGGGGATTTTCCCGGCAGCCCAGGGGGTGATCCGCGGTGACGGTATAGCTTTTCTCCCTGGTTTTTACGGTGATGACCGTCTTCTTGTTCTCTGCCTTTGTCAGGCTTTCGTCTACGGCGTAGGTTACCCGGTCCGCCACTGCCAGCACCGCCGGGTCGGACAGTCTTCCGGCTTCGAAGGTTTTCAGGCTTATCTCTCCGTCGCAGACCAGAGCACCAGTGATGAAGGGCAGGCTGAATTTGGCGATGCCCGCCGCCTGAGGCCGGTATTTCGCTTCCTTCGGCTCGAAAACCATCCGGCCCACCTCCTGCATCACGTAGTGAACCTCCTCGATATCCTCCGCCGTAAGCTTCTCTCTTTCAAACAAGGCGCTTATGCCTTCGATGGCCGTATGGGTGGCCCGGCAGCTGGGCCAGGGCTTGAAGCTTATCTCTTCGCTTTCAAATACCTTTCCCAGGTCCGCGGTGACCCGCTCCGGATCATAATTGTCCCGGGCAAAGGCGTGAAAATACCCGAGCTTCCCTTCAAGGGCACCGTCAAACCGGGCGGAAATCCCCCGTTTCGCCAGCTGGAGGGACTGGACCGCCGCCTGGGCGGCAAAGCCGTCCCTGACCGTGCGCACCACGGAACCGGCGGACAGGGAAGCCTGTCCCGGGCTGACGCTCTGGCTCATCTGCAGCGCAAGGGCATCCTCAATCTCCCCGGGCGTAAGGCCCAGCAGGTTTCCGCCGCCGAAGACGGCCCCCATCCCGCCGTGAACGGGCGGCATGTTCCAGCCGTATTTGAGCAGGTCCTCCCGGATGCTTAAATCCAGCCTGCAGGTGAGATCGCTGGCGATGACCAGGGCGGTCAGGAGCTGTCTGCCGGATACCGGCTTTTCTTCCTCCTCCGCCAGGGCCAGCAAGGCGCAGGTGGACACGGAATTCGGATGCACCAGGGCCTTCTCGTGGGAATCCTCATAGTCCAGGGCGTGGATCAGGGCCCCGTTGGCCAGGGCGGCAAGGGCTGCCGTGGTTTTCTTTTCCGAACCCAGCAGCGTACAGTTTCCCAGGCTGCACTGGGCAAGGGCATAGTCCGTAAACACGCCGGTTCCCTCCCCCAGGGTGGTGGCCGCCGTCATGCAGGCCAGGGCATCCGCCAGGGACTGCTTCTGCACCGCCGTCACGGAGGCGGGAATGTCTTCGTACCTTGTGGCCGCCGCATGGCGGGCCAGTTCTTTCGTCAGTGAATACATGATCTTTTCCTTTTCTTTCCGGAGCAAAAGAAAACGGCGGTGAAGCCGCTTTTTGCAGCCTCAACGCCGTTTTTCTTACTTCGCGTAATCCGTCACCCGGCTTTCCCGGATAACATTGACCTTGATCTGACCGGGGTATTCCATCTCGTCCTCGATACGCTTGGCCACATCCCTTGCCAGGATAACCATATCCGCATCGCTGATGACTTCCGGAACAACCATGATCCGAACTTCGCGGCCTGCCTGAACGGCATAGGATTTCTCTACGCCCTTGAAGGAATTGGTAATCTCCTCAAGCTGCGTAAGTCTGTTGATATACGTTTCCAGGGTTTCCCTTCTGGCACCGGGACGTGCTGCGGAAATCGCATCTGCCGCCTGTACCAGGCAGGCAATCAGGGATTCCGGCTCCACATCGCCGTGATGGGATTCCACTGCATTGATGACAACGGGTGATTCCTTGTATTTCCTGCAGAGCTCGGAACCGATCTGGATATGGGAACCCTCCACCTCATGGTCGATGGATTTGCCGATATCATGCAGAAGGCCGGCTCTCTTCGCCAGCCGCACGTCAAGGCCCATTTCACCGGCAAGAAGTCCGGCAAGCTCAGCCACTTCGATGGAATGCTTCAGGGCATTCTGTCCGTAGCTGAAGCGGAACTTCATCCTGCCCAGGAGCTTGATAAGCTCCGGATGGATGCCGTGAACGCCCACTTCAAGGGCTGCATTTTCGCCCTCTTCGCGGATCATGTTGTCTACTTCCTTCTGTGCCTTGTTTACGGTTTCTTCAATTCTGGCCGGATGAATACGGCCGTCAACGATCAGCTTCTCCAGGGAAATCCTTGCCACCTCGCGGCGGATGGGATCGAAGGATGAAAGCACGACTGCTTCAGGAGTATCATCTATGATAAGATCTACACCCGTCAGGGTCTCCAGCGCACGGATATTCCGGCCTTCACGGCCGATGATCCTGCCCTTCATCTCGTCACTGGGCAGCTGAACCACGGAGATGGTGGATTCAGCCACATGGTCCACCGCGCATTTCTGAATGGCGGTAACCACGATGTCCCTGGCCTTCTTGGCGGCATCCGCCCTGGCCTGGGCTTCCAGTTCCTTGTACAGCTTGGCGGTATCGATCTTAACTTCGTCTTCAACAGATTTTAAGAGATAATCTTTTGCCTGTTCGGAGGTCATGCCTGAAATTCTCTCAAGCTCTTTGACTTCCTGCGCGTACATTTCGTCTACTTTCTTTTCACGTTTCTTAATCTCAGTTTCTTTGGCAACCAGATCGTTTTCCCGGCGTTCCAGAGAATCGGCTTTTCTGTCTACGGATTCTTCCTTGGACAGAATTCTCTTCTCATATTTCTGCAGCTCAGATCTTCGTTCGCGATATTCACGTTCCTGCTCGTTTTTAATCCGCAGGTTCTCTTCCTTCGCTTCCAGAAGAGCCTCTCTTTTCTTGGTTTCGGCGGTTTTGAGCGCCTCGTCAAGAATGACTCTCGCCCTGGATTCGGCGGTTCCTACCGTCTCCGCATCCCGGGCAGTTTTCTTCGCTACTGCTGTTTTTGAGGATACAAATACAGCAATAAGAACGGCGGCAACTACGGCAATGATTGCAGCATAAATCGGAATCACTACAGGAGTCCCTCCTTACATATAAAATTATCATTGTACAGGTGAAAAACACCAGAAAAGATTTTACCCGCCCGCCGTAGTTTTGTCAACCGAAAAGGTTAAAAAGCTGAAGAAAATCCAACAATATTCAAAAAAATACCACGGGTTATTCCTCCCCGTGGTATTCTTCCCTGTATCTTTTCAGAGCGGCAATAAAAGCGCCCGTGGAAAAGCCTCTGCGCGCGAAGAAGCCGGACAGCCGCCGGACTTCCTTCTCATCAGGAAGGTGTGGTTCTCCCGCCCTTTTCAGCAGCAGGCGGTAGACCTTCTCCTCTTCCTCCTCTTCGTCAGCGCCGAGCACTTCCTCGATAATCTCCCGGGCCACGCCCTTCTCCGACAGCTCCCGGGCAAGCCGCAGCTTCCCCTTCTCCCGGGATCGGGCGGCCACATAGCCGGAAGCAAAGCTTTCGTCATTCAGGTAGCCGAAGGAACGCACATAGGCCATGGCGGAAGCCGTATCCTCTTCGGAAAAGCCTTCCTCCAGCAGCCGGTCGTACAGCTCCTTCTCCGTTCTGGGCCGGTACATGAGCAGCCGCATGGCCTTCAGCTTCGCGCCATCCGCATCCTTTATCGTATCGGACTTATTCCTGCGCATCCGCCGCGGGCTCCTCCTTGATGAGGCCGTAGGCGATACGGACCTTTCTCTCCACCTCGTCGCAGATCTCCGGATTCTCTGCCAGATAGGCCTTGGCATTCTCCCGCCCCTGGCCGATCTTGTTGCCGTTTAAGGAGAACCAGGCGCCGCTCTTCTGGATAACGTCGCACTTCACCGCCAGATCCAGGATATCCGCTTCCCGGGAAATGCCCTTGCCGTACATGATGTCGAATTCCGCTTCCTTGAAGGGCGGAGATACCTTGTTCTTCACCACCTTTACCCGGACGTGGTTGCCGATGGACTCGCCGCCCTGCTTGAGCTGCTCGGTACGGCGGACATCCAGACGGACAGAGGAATAGAACTTCAGGGCATTGCCGCCGGTGGTGGTCTCGGGGTTGCCGTACATCACGCCGATCTTCATCCTGAGCTGGTTGATGAAAACCACGATGCAGTTGGTCCTGCTGATGGAGGCCGTCAGCTTACGGCAGGCCTGGGACATCATCCTGGCCTGCAGACCCACATGCATGTCACCCATCTCGCCCTCTATCTCCGACTTGGGTACAAGGGCAGCCACGGAGTCAACGATAACGATATCCACCGCGCCGGAACGCACCATGGTTTCGCAGATCTCCAGGGCCTGCTCACCGTTGTCCGGCTGGGAAATATACAGCTCGTCGATATCCACGCCGATATTCCGGGCATAGACCGGATCCAGGGCGTGCTCCGCGTCAATGAAGCCGGCGATACCGCCCCGCTTCTGTACCTCCGCCACCATGTGCAGGGCGACGGTAGTCTTGCCGGAGGACTCCGGTCCGTAAATCTCGATAATCCTTCCCTTGGGGATGCCGCCCAGTCCCAGGGCGATGTCCAGGCTTAAGGAACCCGTGGGCACAGCCTCCACGTTCATATTCGCGGTGTTGTCCCCCAGGCGCATGACGGCGCCCTTGCCGAACTGCTTCTCAATCTGGCTGATGGCAATCTGCAGCGCTTCCTTTTTCGCGTCGGCCGCACCGACATTTGAACTTTTCTCTGCCATTTTATACCTCTTTCCAATCTCTCTTGATGTTCATTTTAACATATAATCAGCACCCGGTCAAGGTCTTTTTACCTTTCCCCGACCATTCTCTCGTAAAGGGCTTCATATTCCGCCGCGGAGGATTCCCAGGAAAAATCCCGGTCCATGGCCCGCTCCACGATTTTATTCCAGTCCCTCTTGTGGTCAAAATAGACTCTTTCCGCATAGCGGATGATGCCCAGCATCTCATGGGCATTGAAGTTGGTAAAGGAAAAGCCGCAGCCGGTGCCCTCGTATTCGTTGTAGGCCTCCACGGTATCGGATAATCCGCCGGTCTCCCGTACAATGGGCAGGGTGCCGTAGCGCATGGCCATCATCTGGCTTAAGCCGCAGGGCTCGAACTGGGAAGGCATCAGGAAGGCGTCGCAGCCGGCGTAAATCCTGTGGGCCAGTTCTTCATTATAGGTGATATTGGCCGAAACCTGTCCCTTGTACTGATCGGCATAATACCGGAACATATTCTCGTACTGCTCGTCTCCGGTTCCCAGCACAACCAGCTGGATATTGTCCGAACAGAGCTCGTTCATCATATAGGCAATGAGGCAGATGCCCTTCTGGTCCGTCAGCCGGGAAACGATGCCGATGAGCAGCTTCTTCGAATCCACCTTAAGCCCCAGCTCCTTCTGCAGGGCCGCCTTGTTCCGGGGCTTGGCCTTCCGGAAGTTTTCCTTCGTGAAATTCGCCGCAAGGAAGGGATCCGTTTCCGGATTGTACAGGGAATAGTCTATGCCGTTGACGATACCCGTCAGGCTGCCGGCGCGCGCCTCCAGCAGTCCGTCCAGCCGTTCCCCGTAGAAAGGCGTGCGGATCTGCCTGGCATAATTCTCACTGACCGTGGTTAACTCGTCGGCGTAAACCATGCCGCCCTTGAGAAGGTTTGCATCGTCGTAAAAGCCCAGCTTGTCGTCGGTGAAATACAGATCCGACAGTCCGGTGACGTTCGCAGTCTCCGACTTGTTCCAGATGCCCTGGAACTGCAGGTTATGGATGGTCATGATGGTCTTAATCCCGCGGTAAAATTCATCCGCGGCAAACCGCTCGTGCAGGTATACCGGAATCATGCCCGTCTGCCAGTCGTTGCAGTGGATGATGTCCGGCCGGAAATCCAGGGACGGCAGGGCGGAAAGCACCGCCTTGCAGAAGAAGGCAAACCGCCCGAGATCCCAGGGCATGCCCTGGTAGGGCCGGTCTCCCTGGAAATACTCCTCATTGTCTATAAAATAGAAGGTAACCCCCTCGTACTCGCAGGTCAGGATGCCCACGTAAAGCCGCCGCCAGTAGAAATCCATGTAGAAATTGTCCACGTATTTCAGCTTTTTCGCCAGCTTTTTGTCGATGCACAGGTATTTCGGCAGGATAACCCGGATGTCCGTTTTTTCCTTATCAAAATACTTGGGCAGCGCGCCTGCCACATCCGCCAGTCCGCCGGTTTTGATGAAGGGAACACATTCAGAAGCTGCCAACAGTATTTTTTTCATTTCCGTCTTCCTTCCTGCCGTTAATCTTATTATACGCAGAAATACAGTCCCTTAAAACGGACGCATCCGACGCATAGGGTACTTTTCCGTTCTTCTCTATCTGGGTGGTTTCACAGCCCTTGCCCAGTATCAGCACCGCCGTGGGCACCTCCGCCTCCAGGACCGCCCGGCGGATGGCCTCCGTCCGGTCCTCCACCACCGTATAGGGGCAGTTTTCCTTTTCGATGTGGCCGCCCACCTCCGCGCAGATGTCCGCCAGCTCTTCCTTTGCCGGGTCATCCGCCGTCAGGTAGATGAAATCGCAGTATTTTCCGGCCGTCTCCCCCAGATCCTTCCTGCGGTTCACGGCCTTGCTGCCGGGGCAGCCGAACACCGTCACCAGCCGGTGCTTTGGCCAGAGGGTCCGGGCCATCTCGAACATTTTGGCGAAGCTGTAGCCGTTGTGGGCATAATCCACCACCGCCTTTATCCGGCCGTCCTCGGTGGAGTACTCCTCCACCCTGCCCGGTACCGTCGCCTCGGCCAGCGCGGTTTTCATGGTATCATAGTCAATGCCGGAAAGGGAAGCCAGGGCAATGGCCGCCAGGGCATTTTCCACGTTGAAGACGCCGCTCATTTTCAGTGTAAAGGGCACCCGCATTCCCTGGTGCACCAGGGTGAAGGCGGTCCTGCCGTCCTCGGTCCGGATGTCCTCCGCCCGGAAATCCACGCCCTCTTCCGTGCCGAAGGTGAGAATGCGTTCCGCCCGGGAAGCTGCCTGCAGGCAGTCCTTTGCGTAATCGCTGTCCATGTTGACCAGGGCCGTCCGGCACATGGAATAAATCTTCAGCTTCGAGGCAAGGTAATCCTCGAAATCCGGATGCTCGATGTCGCTGATGTGGTCCTCTGAAATATTCATGACCACCGCTGCCGCAAAGGGTATGCCGGATACCCGGCCGTATTTCAGGGCCTGGCTGGACACCTCGCAGACAATATTGCTGATGCCGCTTCTGTGGGCATTGGCAAAGTGCCGGTAAAGCTCGAAGGCCTCAGGGGTTGTGATGCCGGAATTGATGTTTTCCACCCCGTCGAAGGTTTCCACCGAGGTCAGAAAGGCTGCCGGACTGCTGCCGGCACGTTTTGCGGCCTCGTCGAAGATCCGCCGGGTATAATAGCAGACCGTGGTCTTCCCCTTCGTCCCGGTGATGCCCAGGATGTTCATACGGTCGTCCTCCCAGGTCCGGTAAAACAGCCGGGCCAGGTGCGGCATGGCCGCGCGCACGTCGGAAACGATAATGGCCGGAACCGCGAGACCGTAGTCTTTCTCGCTTACATAGGCGGCCGCGCCGCGGCTTACCGCCTCCTCCAGATATTCTTTTTTAAAAGCGGCGCCCTTACAGACGAAAAGCGTCCCTTTTTCCGCTTTTTTCGATTCATAGGTCAGGCCCGTCACCGGCGTGTCCGCATCCACGGTCTCCGCGTCCGCCGCCAGGCCCTGCTCCTGCAGGATCCGCAGGTAATCCCCAAGGGAATGTATCATTCAAACTCTCCACTATACTATATCTTTGATTTTCCTCCCCATTATACTGGGCAAACCATGGTCTGTCAAACCTTTAAAAGGGAGGGAGGGCCGCTGATTTTTCACACTGAAAGCTCCTGTTTTTTCGCAGAAAAAGGCCGCCGCACACCGGCAGGTAAACCTGCTTTTCATGCGGCAGCCTTATTGTTCGGGGAAGGCCCCGGAATTATTTTGTTTTCAGTCCTCTTCTCTGGTTTTCCATGGCGTAGATGGCCGCATTGGCATCGGTGATCCGGTAGCCGATGGTCATAATCAGGATAGCCACTACGACGATGACCGCCGGAATGACGCCCAGAAGGCCCATGAAGCTTCTCTGGAATACCGGCGTGATCTCCATGCCGGCGGAAAAGCCGATGGCGTTCAGGCCGAAGGTGGCGATGGCGCCGCCCATGATGATGCCCAGCTTGGTGGCGATACCGTAGGTGGTCACCGACATCAGCCGGGAATCCTTGCCCGTCTTCCAGAAATAATACTCGCCGGCGTCGATGAAGAACAATGCACCGAAGGTATTGAAGAAGTAGGTGCCAGCCGTGGAAATGGCGGCGAACAGGGCGTAGAATTTCCAATTGGCCCCGGCGAAGGTATTGATAAATACCGACAGGGCATAGATGACAAGGCCGATGATCATGGCCCGCTTCTTTCCGATCTTCCGTCCGACGGCCGGAAGGAAAAGGGAAGCCACCGTGCCCACCACCATGGAGATGGTGGAGGCAATGGTCATATTGGACAGATTGCCGGTGATGTACCGGTAATAGTAGGAATTCAGGTTCATGATGCCGTTGGTAGCGATGAAATACAGGCTGAATACCACGAAGAGCACCAGCAGCTGCCGGTTGGCCACGATGGATTTCATCATATCCTTAAAGGACATCTGGCTGCCCTGCTGCACTTCTCCCTTGATGCCGCCGGGATCGCAGACGCGGCAGACCCGGTTGGTGATGCCCACGCCGAAGATAAAGGGAACGGCATAGATAATGGCCACGATCATGAAGGCGTTGGCGCCGCCCACCTTCGGTGTCAGTGCATTGATGATGGGCAGGGTGATGAGGGCAAAGCCGATATTTGCCATGCAGGAGAACTGCATGGACCGGGCGGTCAGCCTGGTACGGTCCGTCATGTTGTCCCCGGCCAGCAGGGGGGACAGGGAGTTCACGCTGTTTACCTGGAAGCTCATGCAGGTATTCATCAGGATATAGCCGATGAAGGCCAGGGCCACCCTCGCCGCAATGGGGAAGGTGGAGGTATTGAAGAACATGCAAACCATGGAGAATACCACGATCCAGCGGATCAGCAGCAGCCAGCTGCGGTATTTGCCCCAGGGCAGACGGATGCGCTCCATCATGATGCCCGACACCAGGCTGAGGAGCAGGTCCACAAAGCGGGCAACCAGCAGGGTTGTGGCCACCACGGCCGTGGGGATACCTACATAGTCCGTCATGAAGATGGTCAGATAGCTCATCTGCAGCATGTTTGCAAAGCTAATCGACAGGTTGCAGGCAGCATAGCCGTTGATCTGCGCACCGGTCAGTCTGCTTTTTTCCATTCGTTTCCTCCTTTTCCGAACCGGACTTCACATTTATTTATGAATGCATTGGTACCGTTTTGCTATAGTTTCCCGGTCCGGATTCACCAGAATATTAACAGCATATTATGTTTTTTCAACGTGCAGATGCACAAGACCGGAAAATGCTTTCTTTCATTCGTCACAAAAAACCGGCCGCTCCCCTTTTCGGGAAACGGCCGGTCTGCCTTTTTATAAACGGTTATTCTGCGGATGCGTCCTTTTCCTTCCGCTCCAGGTCACGCTCCAGGCTCATCCGGGCATAGCGCGGCCCGTCCGTGTCCTTCAGCCGGTAGCCTGCTGCAAAAATCACCATGGCGGCGATATGCATCAGGGCCGGCACCACATTGAGCACAAACCGGAAGCCGGAGGCCATCTCCGGTGTAAAGGCCTGCCTAGGCCGGTAGCCGATGGATGCCAGGAAAAATACGGCGACGGCGCTCGCCGCCATAAAGCCCAGCTTCAGCGGAAAGGTAAAGATGAAAACATGGGCCTGTCTCAGATCCTGCCCCGTTTTCCAGTAGTGGTACTCACCCGCATCGATGAAATAATTCACGATGGTCCGGGAAAAGACATAGGTGCTGCCGGTGGAAAGGATTCCGATGCCCACATAAAGCACCCAGTCGGAGCCGGCGTAATACTTCAGCGCAGTGCAGATGCCGCAGAGCAAAAGGCCGGCAATCAGCGCCTTTCTCTTGCCCAGCTTCCTGCCCACCGCCGGCATATAGACGGAGAACAGCAGGCTGACCACAAAAGCAACCGTAGAGCCCAGCGCCAGCAGGGAGAAGTTGCCCACGAGGTAAATATAATAGTAGGGCCGCAGGTACATCTCGATCTGGTTCGCGGTACTGTAGAGGATAAACACGATAAGGAGAAGGACCAGGAGGCGGTTCTGCCGGAGGGCCTCCGCCACGTCCTTTACGGCCACCGGCGGCCGCAGGGTCCTCACCGTCCCGTCGGGGTCGGCCTTTTTCGCCAGGTTGCTGACCATCCGGGCACCGACAATAAAGGGCACGCAGAAAAGCATGGCCACCAGCGTAAAGGCGAAAGCGCCAAGGGCCGGCATCAGCACAAGCACCAGGGGAATGGTTACCGCAGTCACCACAAGGGTTGCGGCGGTCCGCCAGTAATAGCCGTAGACCTCCATCTGAATCCGGGAATCCATATCGGTTCCGGCAATCAGGGGCGCCAGGGCGTTATAGGCAGCCGTGGACACGCCCATGGCTGCATTGTGCAGGATAAAGCCCAGGCAGACCGCCAGCAGCCGGACGCCCAGGGGCATACCGGTAAAGGGCCAGAATTCCAGGAACAGGGCGCCCAAAGCCACCCAGCGCAGAATCAGCAGCCAGCTGCGGTATTTACCCCAGGAGAAATGCACCCGGTCAATAATCAGGTCCGTAAACAGCCGGATAATAAAGTCCACTACCCTGGCTGCCAGGATAATCACTGCCGCCATCGCCGGCGGAATCCTCAGAAAATCCGTCATGTACAGGGTAAGGTACATCATCTGTACAAAGGATCCGGTGGAGGAAGTAAACAGCAGGAAACCAAAGCTTACCAGATTCCGCTGTGTCAGTGCTCTTCCTGTCATGTTCCCCTCCCCCTTGTGTTTTTCCTTGTTTTTACGAATTACGCTTCAGGCTTTTCCTCCACCTGTTCCGGTGCAGGCGCGCCGCCTGCCGCCATCATCCGTTCGTAATTGGCCCTGGCATATTCAGCTGCCTTTTCGTCGGTCAGGTCATAGGCAAAGGCGAAAATCAGCGCGGCAGCAATCATGATAACACCGGGAATGACATGCATAACCACCAGGAATTTGGTGGTGAAGGCATAATCGAAGACCATACCGGCCTGGTAACCCATTCCGGCCAGGGCGTACATGCCGATGGCGCCGCCGAAGAGGAAACCGAGCTTGATGGGAATGCCGTACAGGGCTGCTGCCACGGCACGAAGGTCCTTGCCGGTCTTGTACAGATGGGCTTCACCGGCATCGATGAAGTAGTTGGCTCCGAAACCGGAGTAGAAGAAGCCGAAGAAGCTGCCGACTACGTTCAGTACGGTCAGCGTCACCCAGTGCTCACGGGTAATAATCTTGATGCAGGTAATGGCACCCATCAGGAGAAGTCCGATGATCATGCCTTTTCTCTTACCCAGCTTCTGGCCGATCTTCGGCGCGAAGGAGGAGAAAATCAGGCTGAAGACCATGCCGATGGTAGAGGATACGGACATCAGCAGGAAATTGCCTACAACATACAGCCAGTAGTAGGAACCGATACCGGAACCGATCTGGCCGGCAATGTTGGTCATACCCTGTACAATGATCAGGATAAGCAGGTATTTGTTCTGGCCGATGGCCATAACCATATCCTTGATGCCTACGGCATTGCCGGAGGCATGTCTTACGCCGCCCGGGTCAACCTCACGTGAAATGTTGTTGACCAGCTGGCAGCTGATAATCAGCGGAATCATGTAGATAACCGCGCAGACCATGTAGGCCATGGTGGGCGTCGTCACCGTCTGCATGTAGGTAACAAAGGGAACGGTAATGGCGCTGACCACCAGCATGGCCGCGTTCATGAAGAGAACGCCGCGGGCGGAAAGGGCCATACGCGCATTCATGTCATCGCCGGCAAGAAGCGGGCCGAGGGCATAGTAGGGACCGGTGATGATGCTCATGGCGATGTTATGGAAGCAGTAACCGATAATGGCCACCAGAATCTTCAGGGCCAGCGGCGTATTCTTTGCCGACGGGAAGAATTCCATAACAATACCGACCAGGGCGAGCCAGCGTCCCAGCAGCAGCCAGGAACGGTATTTGCCCCAGGGGAAGTGAATCTTCTCGATCATGGGGCCGGTCAGAACGCCGAAAATGAAGTCGATGATTCGGGCAATGACCAGGGTGGTCGCCACCACGCCGGCGGGAATCATCGCATAGTCTGTCATGAATACATTGATGTACATCATCTGCAGCATGGCAGGCAGGGAAGTGGTAAACAGCAGGAAACCGTAAGCTGTTATCTTACCCTGACTAAGCTTTGTCTTGTTCATAGTAACCTCCTCATTGATTAAACAATACAGTTGAATATTTTAAATCAGTTTGCGCAGGAAAGCAAGCCATCCGCGGCCTTCTGAAAGGAAAAATATTCTGTTTCCGCGAAAAAAATCGGGGCCCTGCAGACAGGGCCCCGGATTGGGAGTTTTTTAGCTTTCAGTTGTTTGTCTGAAGAAATTATTCCGTCTTTTCCTCAACTGCCGGAGCCGTCGCAGGGCCGCCCTGCGCGGCAATCATCCGCTCGTAGTTGGCCTTGGCATATTCGGCTGCCTTTTCATCCGTCAGGTCATAGCCGAATGCGAAGATAAGGGCCGCAACGATAATGATGACGCCGGGAATCACATGCATCAGGATAAGGAACTTGGTGGTCATCGCCGTATCAAAGACCATGCCGGGCTGATAACCGAGGGCTGCCAGGCCGTAGGTGCCGATGGCGCCGCCGAAGAGGAAGCCGAGCTTGATCGGGATACCATAGAGGGCTGCTGCTACGGAACGAAGGTCCTTGCCGGTCTTGTACAAATGGGCCTCACCTGCATCGATGAAGTAGTTGGCACCGAAGGGTGAATAGAAGAATCCGAAGAAGCCGCCGATGATGTTGAAGATGGTCATCATCACCCAGTGCTCACGGCAGACAATCTTGACGCACATCACGATGCCCATCAGCAGAAGGCCCAGGATCATGCCTCTTCTCTTGCCCAGCTTCAGGCCGATCTTCGGCGCAAAGGTGGAGAAGGCAAGGCTGGCCACCATACCGATTGTGGAGGATAAGGACATCAGCAGGAAGTTGCCTACAACATACATCCAGTAATAGGAACCGATGCCGGAACCGATATTGGAAGCAATGTTGGTCATACCCTGCACGATGATGAGGATAAGCAGATACTTGTTCTGGGCAATGGCAGCAACCATGTCCTTGACGCCGACGGTATTCTGGGCATCATGCTTCACGCCGCCCGGGTCAACCTCACGGGAGATGTTGTTGACCAGCTGGCAGCCGATTACCAGCGGGATGCAGTAGATAACCGCGCAGAGCATGTAGGCCATGGTCGGGCTTACCAGCTGCTGCATACCGGTTACGAAGGGAACCGTGATGGCGCTGACCACCAGCATGGACGCGTTCATGAAGAGAAGGCCACGGGCGGAAAGGGCCATACGTCCGTTCATGTCGTCGCCGGCAAGAAGCGGACCAAGGGCGTAGTACGGGCCGGTGATAAGGCTCATACCTACGTTGTAAAAGGAGTAGCCGATAATGGCGATAAGCACCTTAAGGGCCAGCGGGGTGTTCTGCCCGGAGGGGAAGAACTCCAGAATGATACCGACCATGGCGATCCACCGGATGAGCAGCAGCCAGGAACGGTATTTGCCCCAGGGAAGATGAATCTTCTCGATCATGGGGCCGGTTAAGAAGCCAAAGATAAAGTCGATGATTCGGGCAATCAGCAGGGTCGTGCCGACGACTGCCGGAGGAATCATCGCATAGTCGGTCATGAAGATGTTGATGTACATCATCTGCAGCATGGCCGGCAGGGAAGTGGTGAACAGCAGGAAGCCGTACATCGTTATCTTACCCTGGGTAAGTCTTGATTTTTCCATGATAACCTCCTAAAACCTTGCACTAAAAAAATGTCTCCCAATGTGCTGTCATTATTGTATACTTATTTACATAAAAATACATTGTAAAAAATTCTGTTAAAAATTCAAATTTTTGAGATATTAAATTTTTAGAAAGATAAATTATTCTTAAGAAAATTAAAATTTCTGTTTTCCGGCCAAAGCGGGCCGGCTTTTTTGTTTTTTTCAATCCCGGGGGGATATTTTTATGGTTTTTTTCAAAGATTTTCTCTTGAACTATAGAAGGACTTCGATTAGGATAAGCAAATGAGTATTTTCTGCTTTTAATAAGGAAGGAGGCAACAATATGTCTGCAACTGCCAAAGCGCCGGCAACCGATTCCTCGGTTATCAAGCAGATGGCGCTGTATTTCAGTCTTTTCATGATTATCATGAGTATCGCCGCGGTATTCTATACCGGAGAAGGCTTCGGTGAAATGTTCCGCGGCTGGGGTAGGATTCTTACGGCTCCCGCCCAGCTTCTGTGTGATTATTTTTCCGTGGGCGGCCTGGCCTCCACCTTCTTCAACGCAGGTGTTCTCGGCCTGATCTTCACCCTCATCATGTACGGGCTGAAAATCAATGCCACCACCGGGGTTATGGCAGCCTTTATCCTGACCCTCTCCCACAGCTTCTTCGGCATGAACCTGGTAAACGTATGGCCCATGTTCCTGGGCACCGCCATCATCTACGGCATCCGCAAGGACAAGCTCCGCAACCATATGGACGTGGCCATGTTCAGCATGAACTTCGCGCCCTTCGTCAGCGAGTTTCTGTTCCGGCATGAGCTCTTCGGAGCCGCAGGCATCCAGATCGGTGATGCAAGACTGCAGCCCTTCGGCATTCCCGCAGCCATCATCTTCGGTATCCTCATCGGCTTCATCTTCCCGGCTGTGCTTCCTTCCGTAAAGAAGCTGCACAACGGCTTAAGCCTGTACAATGCGGGCCTGGCCTCCGGCTTCATCGGCATGATGTTCTACGCCTTCTTCTATAAGACCCTCGGGGTTGCGGCTCCTTCCGCCTACACCTATGAAAACCCGATCTATATTGCCCACGGAGGAAATTACAACCTCTTCTGCAATATCGTACTGATTATTCTCTTCGCCAGCTGCATCATCATCGGCCTGGCAAAGGGCGGCAGCTTCTCCGGCTACGCAAAGCTGGTGAAGGATTCCGGCGCCGGCGCCAACTTCCTCAAGGATTACGGCCACGGCTGCACCTGGATGAACTTCGGCCTCTACGGCTTCCTGCTGCTGGTTTATTTTGACCTGGTCATCTACCTGATGCCCGGCGGCGTAGGCTTCACCGGCATCACCGCAGGCTTCCTGCTTGCTGCGCTGACCTTCTTCGCCTCCGGCCAGCATCCGGGAATTGCCTGGACCATCATGGTCGGCTATATCATTCTTTTCGCCGCCGTCGCAGGCGTATCCACGGCTCTCGGCCGGGATATTCCCTGGTACCTTTCCACCCAGGGTTACCTGTGCACCGTGGCACTTGGCACCGGACTTTCCCCCTTTGCCGGCGTATACGGCAAAAAGGCAGGTATTTTCGCCGGCATTGTCTGCGCGATTTTCGGCTGTATCGTATCCACCTTCCACGGCGGAATGATCCTGTACAATTCCGGCTTCGGCTCCGGCCTGGCCTCCATCATCGTCTTCGCCGTCTGTGACTTTTACGCAAAAAAGAAAGCTGCGAACTGACTGAATAACCATTGAACATACCAAAAGCGGCTGCCCTTAACCGGCAGCCGTTTTTGCGGGAAAGGGAAGAAATCTATGGAAAACAGCACCGACAACCTCCAGCTTATCCGGGAGAAAACGGTCATCCGGACCAGTGTTGCAGGCATCATCACAAACCTCTTTCTTGTCGCCTTCAAGGCCTTCATCGGCCTGGCCTCCCACTCCGTAGCCGTCATCTCCGATGCGGTTAACAACCTCACCGACGCCCTGTCCAGCGTCATCACCATCGTGGGGACCAAGCTTGCGGGAAAAGCCCCGGATAAAAAGCACCCTTTAGGCTACGGCAGGATTGAGTACTTAAGCGCCATGATCGTCTCCGCCATCGTGCTTTACGCCGGCATTACCGCCCTGGTGGACGCGGTGAAGAAGATCATTCATCCGGAGGCCCCCGAATACAGCACCGTATCCCTCATCATTATCGCGGCAGCGGTGGTGGTCAAGCTGCTGCTGGGCACCTTCACCATCCGCAAGGGCACCCAGGTCAATTCCGGCTCCCTTATCGCCTCGGGCAAGGATGCCAGGAATGACGCAGTCCTCTCCGCCTCCGTTCTGGCCAGCGCCCTGATTTACTTCTTCTTCCATATTTCCCTGGAGGCCTGGGTAGGCGCCGTTATCGGCGTTCTTATCATCAAAGCCGGTCTGGAAATGATTTCCGAAGCCGTCAACGAGATGCTGGGCATGCGGGTCAGCAGCGAACTTTCCGGCCGGATCCGGGGCATTCTTGCCGCCCATGAGGAGGTCCGGGGCGTCTACGACCTGCTGCTGAACAATTACGGACCGGACCGGTACATCGCCTCCGTCCATGTGGAGGTGGACGAACAGATGACCGCAAGGCAGTTTGATGCCCTCACCCGCGCCATGCAGCTTGCCGTCTATAAGGAAACCGGCGTCATTCTCGCCACCGTAGGCCTTTATTCCGTCAATACGGGCAGCGACGAGGCAGCCCAGCTGCGGGAAGAGGTCTGCAGGAAGATACTCTCCCACGAAGGCGTACTGCAGTTCCACGGATTCTACGCCGATACCGAGCATATGGTCATGACCTTTGATATCATTCTGGATTTTGCCGTTGCCGACAGGAACGCCCTGTACCGGGAAATCTGCGAGGAAATTACCGCCGCCTATCCGGAATACAAGGTGCACATCACGCTGGATGTAGACGTGGCCGATTAAGGAAATATGTAAGAAATAAAGAAAAGGAACCGTAAAACTGGGGCCGCAGGGGATAAACCCCTGCGGCCCGCTTTTGGATTTTGGGAATAGTATCATGGAGGGCTGCTGCCCTAGATCTATCTGAAGTTTATATGAATGCCTGTATCTCTTCCCGTATCAGTTTATTCCTGACCATCAGAAGGAGCGCCTTCTGCAGGAGCGCCTTCTGCAGGAGCGCCGCCGGCTGCGGCAATGGAAGCCTGAATCTTCGCGGCATTTTCCTGAGCCATTCTCTGAGCATCCTGCTCATTCATTCTGTAGGTAAGCATCAGGAATACAGCAGCGCAGAGGTTGATGATACCGGGAATCATGTAAGTGGACCGGCAGAAGTTGCCAACCCAGGTCGGATCCGGAGTGAATCCGGGGTAGAAACCGGTAGCAGCCAGCATGGCCAGACCGATGGTACCGCCGACAGCCATACCGATTTTCAGGGGCGGGCTCATCAGGCCAACGCAGATACCACGGGTATCCTTACCGGTCTTGTTGAGGTACCACTCACCGGCATCCAGATACATCAGCATGATGTACGGGCTGGAGATGTACATGAAGAAGGTGGAAATGGCGGTGGTAACAATCAGGAACTGCCATCCCTTCTGTGCCAGGAAGGAGTTCAGGATACCGAAGATACCGGCAGCGCAAAGGGTAAGGAAGTAGGCGTTCTTCTTACCAATTTTGGCACCGACCTTCGGCATGAACAGGCCTGCGACGATACCGCAGATGGAACCTACCAGAGAGGAAATCGTCATCAGGGAGAAGTTGCCTACTACATAAATCCAGTAATAGGCGCCCTGGGTCTGGGCGATATACTGGCTGATGTAAGCGATAACCTGGGTTACGAAGATGGACAGAACCATGGGGTTCTTCAGCAGGGTACCGAACATATCCTTGACGGAAATCTGGTAAACCACGCCGCCTTCGCCGACTCGAAGGTCCATGCCGTCTGCCTGCTTCTGGATAACGCCGAGAGCGATGGGCATCGGGATAACGAAGATAAGGGACACGATGAAGTAGTTCCAGATGCCAAGAGGCATAATCGTAACCAGAGTAGGAATGAACGCGGTAACGAAGTTGATAATCGTGTTCAGACGGGTCTGGTTAACCATGATGGAGTTTCTGTTGGCCGGGTTCGGGCCGGAAACGATAGCGACCAGGTTGTAGTACGCGGTCTGCACCATGTTCATGGTGGAGTTCAGTACACAGTAGGAAACAGCCAGAACCAGCAGTCTCACGATCATGGGAGCTGCGGTGGTAGGAATCATGGAGGTCAGAACGGTAAGGGTAACCACGATACGGCCGAAGTTAATCCAGCCCTGGTTCTTACCTTTCTTACCAATCTGCACCTTTTCGATAAGGGATCCGCACAGCAGGCTGAAGATGAAGTCGATGACCTTGGCAATCAGCATGGGGCCGGCCAGGACCTGCGCCGGAATCTGCAGAACTTCTGTGGCAAAGGTGTTCGTATAAATAAAGCCCACCATAATGCCCAGAACCAGAAAACTGTAGGACGACATAGCCCATATTGTTTTCTTACTCAATGTAGCTTGCATTTTCTCTCTCCTTTTCTCATTTTGTTCTTTTCGCATCAGGTAAATGTCGAACCCGATACTATTCTCTATGACACTATTATAACAGACTTAAATAAAGTCAAAATGTATAGCCTGCCCAAAATCCGGCAGATTATAAAACCGGTTTTATGTACATACAATCTATACAATGGAAAGGGAAAATATGTATAATATATATGATAGACAGGGATTCCAGAGACAAATCCCGAAAGAACAGAAACAACAGCAAAATTAAAGAACAAGGAGAAAGCATTATGTCGAAAATTCCTTTTAATGAAGATCAGCTGAAAGTAATCGGCGAAGAGAAAACCTTCTTCGGTACAACCCCGGTATACAACTGGCCCTGCAGCCGCAAGGAAGCCCTGAAGGCTGCTTATATTGATAAAGAGCCCGTATGGCTGGTCACCGGCGCAGAGGGCACCTTCTTCTGCCCCTCCGTCATCCCCGATGACATCGCAAGAGGCTTCGTTTTCGAAGGCCGTCCGTGGCCGGAAAAATACACCACCTATAAGGATATGTTCGGCGTAGAGTGGGTATACGTGGATCAGGTCGGCGGCGCCATGGTAAAACCCGGCAGCCCCCTTATGGAAGACGTCAACGAATGGAAGGAAAAGGTTATCATTCCGGATATCGACAGCTGGGACTGGGAAGGCAGCGCAGCGCTGAACAAGGCCTACCTTGAAGGAAGCGACAAGGCCATAACCCTCTGGTACCTGAACGGCTGCTGGTTTGAGCGTATGATTTCCTTCATGGACTTCGAAAACGCCGCCATGGCCCTGCTGGACGAGGACCAGGCGGATGCCCTCCACGAGATGCTGCATGCCCTGACCGATCTGTATATCCGGATCACCGACAAGGCCGTTCAGTATTACAAGCTCGACGGTATCTGCATCCACGACGACTGGGGTTCCCAGATGGCCCCCTTCTTCTCCGATGATGCGGCAAGAGAATTCTTCCTGCCGGAGATGAAACGTTTCGTTGACCATGTTCACAGCCTTGGCCTGTACTGCGACCTGCACTCCTGCGGCCATGTCGAGTCCCGTATTGAAGTCTTCATCGAGGCCGGATTTGATGCCTGGACCCCCATGGCCATGAACAACACGGCAGAGCTGTATGAGAAATACGGCGACAAGATCTGCATCTCCGTTGTCAATGACTCTCCCATCGATCCCACCACGGCTTCCGAAGAGGAAATCCGTCAGGCAGCCAGGGATTATGTGGCGAAATACTGCAAGCCCGGCAAGACCAGCCAGTACTCCATGTACAGCAATCCCGCCTGGATGGCCAGACCGGAGTTCGCCGACGAGCTTTATAAAGCCTCCCGCAGAGTCTACGGCGCATAATACTTCCGAACAAAGAAAAACGCCTTCCGAAAGGAAGGCGTTTTTTTGCTTTTCCGATGCGGCTTACTCCAGACCTCTTAAGCTGGCAAGCTCCATTACCCGGATGCTCATCCTGCAGTAATTGCGCAGGTAGGAATCCTCCAGGTCCCGATCCAGCATGCTGCGGATCTTGTTCAGCCGGTAAAGAACCGTATTTCTGTGGGTGAAAAGCTCCGAAGCGGTTTTCGAAACGGAGCACTCGTTGTTCAGGAACACCTCCAGGGTGCGCAGCAGCTCATCGCCGTTCTCCTGCCTGCGCTGCCACATTTTCCGGACTGCCGGGATGCTGGCGATAACGGAATGCTTTAAGGAGGGCGCCTCCAGCAGGTAGTCCACCGCATAATCATAGAAGTCCAGGAGCTTTTCCTCCGGCGCGGTCTTCGCCGAATAGTCCAGCACATATTCCGCCAGCTCGTACAGGTAGCCGATATCTTCAATTCCCCGGCAGAAGCCGGTGAATACAATCCGCACCGGATTGGAGGCGGCGATTTCAGAGATAACGCCGGAGCCCGAGCCCTGGCGGATATCATAGGCGGAAATGATCACCACCGAATCGTCCTGCTTCATGATTTCGCATTTCGGATAGCGGCTCTGGAGCAGGTTGTAGACCACATTCAGAAGATAATCCGCATAGGTAATCTGGTCCCTGTTCTTCAGGCTGACCACCGTCACGAAATATCTTCCCTGCTTTACCCAGCTGCGGTACTGCAGCTGCAGGTCCAGCTGCTTTTCATCATAGTCCATATGATGCAGCAGATAGTAAAAGACCTTTTTATTGCCGCCGCCGTTCTCCGCAGAATCGCTGCTCATGAGGTTCTGCAGGGCATCCGCAAGGAATTTCAGCAGCTGGTAATCCCCGTGGTTAAGCTGTCGCTCCTTGGCCAGAACCACCACCTGCCCGCAGAGAAGGCCCTTATTGAATATGGAATAGGCCATACTGGCCAGGGGAAGCTCCTCGCCGGTATAGTAGGAAAAGCGGTTGACGCCGCCCTCCAGGGTCATGTGCCGGTCGGAGGACCGCATCATCTCCATGATGGCATTGATGGAGCTGTTGCCGTAGGTCAGCAGGTAGTCCCACTCCGAATCCACGCTTCCCAGCGGATACTTCTCCGTCAGCGCCAGCACCTGGCTGTTGCCGTTAAAGAGCACCATGGGATTGTTGAAGACCAGCCAGGCGGTATTGATAATCCCATGGTAATCCCCCTCGGCTATCGCTTCGTGGAGCTGATCCTCCCAGTTATTGTAAAAATCAAAGACATCCTGAACAATTTCAAAGCCTTCCGCCAGCTTCGTATCCCGGATACGGATGGAATCCTTTCCGTATGCGCAGAAACAGTCGTCCCCGGATTCGTAGACATAGACACAGTTCGTAGCGTATGCTCTTCTGGCACTTAAAAGAACTGCCGGGGAACTCTCCCGGATATTCACTTCGATATCCAGAGAACTCAGACGGTTGGCTATCATCCACATACTGAGCTTCATAAAACCCACCCTGATACACTTTACAAAAACATAACTATAATACCAAAATCCTATAATTAAAAATAGCATTTATTTGGTTGTTTTACAAGGGTTTTATCCGAAAACAGACAAAAATGCCGGGCGTTTCCGCCCGGCTTTTTAGGCACATCATACGTTCATGCGTTACTTGAGTAAATCGGGTACCTGTCCGCCGCAGCGTTCACGCAGGTCGTCCCAGGTGTTGTAAATGCCCTTTTCATGCATTTCCTTCAGCTGTTCCTCCGTATAACCCATGCCTTTGAGGATTTCCTCGGAGTGCTCGCCCAGGTAAGGCGCTCTCTCCATGGGCGGCTTGGGATTGTTCTTTAAATGGATGGGCAGGCGCAGCATGGTCCGCTTGCCGCTGATGGGATAATCGAATTCCTCGAAGACGCCGATGGCCCAGGCCTGCTCGTCCTCGAGCACCTCTTCCCAGGTCTGGCACAGGGAGTGGGGAATATCCGCTTTCTTTAAGATATCCAGCCACTCTGCTGCGGTCTTCTTCACGAACTCCTCATCAATGATGTTGATGAATTCCTCATGCAGGTGGTTCTTCGTGATATTGTCCATGGTGTATCTCGGATTGCCCACCAGGTCTTCCCTGCCGATAAGGGGCATGAACCGCGGATAGAAAATATCAAAGGGAGGCATGGACAGCTGGATCCAGCGGCCGTCCTTCGTCTTGTAGGCGTTATTGAAGGGATTCTCGGCGGTCTTACGGCTGATGGGGTAGCTCTGGCCGAGGTCCTTGTACTGGGCGCACTGGATGGTCATGCCCTGCAGGTAAGCGGATACCTGGAAGAGGCTGGTGGTGACGTAATCGCCCTTGCCGGTCTTCTCCCGGTTGTACAGGGCGGTCAGGATGCCTGCTGCCAGGATGTAGCCGGAGGTATGGTCGCCGATGCCTGCAGAGAGGTTCATGGGTGCTTCGCCCTTCTGCATCAGGGAGCCCATCAGGCCGCCTCTTGCCCAGAAAGCGGTGAAGTCATAGCCGGGCAGATCGCAGTCCGGACCGGTTTCGCCGAAGCCGGTGAAGGAGGCATAAATCAGCCTCGGGAATTTATCCTTGAGGTTCTCGTAGCCCAGGCCCAGCTTGGCCAGTGCCTGCGGTCTCCAGCTGGTGATGAAAATATCCGTATTCTCCAGCAGCTTAAACAGGATTTCCCTGCCTTCGGGTGCCTTCAGGTTAATCACCAGATCCTTCTTATGAGCGTTTTCCAGGTCAAAGGAAGTATTCTCATAGGGGCTTCCCAGTCTTCCTTCGGAAACACCGTTAAACCGGATAAGGTCGCCGCTTTTGGATTCCACCTTGATGACGTCTGCGCCGAAATCCGCAAAATATCTGGCACAGGAGGGCGCCGCGATAAAGGTACCCATTTCCACAACTTTCAACCCTTCAAAAGGTCCGTTCATTTTCCTATCCTCCTGATTGAAAATCAAAATTTAATACAGCTTTATTGTACAAAAAGGGGTGCGGCTTTGCAAGACAAAACCGTTTCCCGTTCCTGCTTTCTACCGTTCTTTTCCGCAGGAAAATGCGGCCAGCGCGCCGTTGTAGCCGTTGTTTACGATATTGTAGAACCGGTAGCCGCCGGAGAAGTTATAA